>NZ_JBVVPN010000009.1:75997-213284 GCF_055811035.1 Bradyrhizobium sp. MI1.10 | reverse complement strand
TCGCGGTCATTAAGGCGAGCCTGTACGACCCGCAGATCAATCGTACCTACGCGGAGATGGCGGCGCATTACGGCACCGCCATCTTGCCGGCGCGGCCGCGCAAGCCGCGCGACAAGGCCAAGGTCGAGCAGGCCGTCCTGATCGTCGAGCGCTGGCTGCTCGGCCGCCTGCGCCATCGCACCTTCTACAGCCTGGCCGAGGTCAATGCGGCGATCGGCGAACTGCTCACGAGGCTGAACGAGGAACGGCCGATCCGGCGGCTCGGCGTGACACGCCGCCGGTTGCTCGAGGAGGTCGACCGGCCGGCGCTCAAGCCATTGCCGGCGTCCCCCTACGTCCTCGCCGAGTGGCGGATCCGCCGCGTCAGTCTCGATTACCACGTCGAGGTGGAGAAGCATTACTACAGCGTTCCGCATCGCTTCGCCCGCGCCGAGGTCGAGGTGCGGTTCACGGCCCGTACCGTCGAGATCTTCCACAAGGGCGAGCGGATCGCCGCGCATCAGCGCATGAGCGGCAATCACAAACACACCACCGTGCCGGAGCACATGGCCTCCAGCCATCGGCGCTACGCCGGCTGGACCATCGCACGTATTCGCCAGGACGCCGCCGCGATCGGGCCGGCGACCAGCGCGTTGTGCGACCTCATTCTCGACGAGCGCTCGCACCCCGAGCAAGGCTTCCGCGCCTGTCTCGGCATCCTCAGGCTCGCCGCCTCCTATGGGCGCGAACGGCTGGACGCCGCGGCTGCGCGGGCAATCGACATCGGCGCGCGCACCTATGGCTCGGTCAAGTCGATCCTCGCCAACAATCTCGATCGGCGTTCTGCTCACCAGCGTTCCGCGGACGATGCGCCGATCCTGCATGCCAACATCCGCGGACCGCGCTACTACAATTAGGAGATCATCCCTTGCTCACCCATCCGACCCTCGACCGCCTCAACGCCCTCGGCCTCCATGGCATGGCCAAGGCCTTCGCCGACATCGAAGCCACCGGTGAGGCCGCAAGCCTCGGTCACACCGAATGGCTTGCGCTGCTGCTCGAACGTGAAGCCTCGCTGCGGCACGACAAACGGCTCGCCACTCGCCTGCGCTACGCCAAGCTGCGCCAGCAGGCGTGCGTCGAGGACATCGACTACCGCACCCCGCGCGGTCTCGACCGCCCGCTGTTCGCTAAGCTTGTCGAGGGCCGCTGGATCGACGACCACGTCAATCTCCTGATCTGCGGCCCGGCCGGCGTTGGCAAGAGTTGGCTCGCCTCGGCGCTCGGCCACAAGGCCTGTCGCGACAATCGCTCCGTGCTCTATCAGCGCGTCCCGCGACTGTTCGACGATCTGGCGCTCGCCCGCGGCGACGGCCGCCATCCACGTCTGTTGCGCGGCCTTGGCCGTGTCGATCTGCTGATCCTCGATGATTGGGGACTCGAGCCGCTCGACGCCGGTGCCCGTCACGACCTCCTGGAAATCCTCGAAGATCGCTACGGTCATCGCTCCACCATCGTCACCAGCCAGCTCCCCGTGGACCAGTGGCATCTGCTCATTGGAGATCCCACCTATGCCGACGCCGTGCTCGATCGCCTCGTCCACAATGCCCATCGGCTCGACCTCACTGGTGAGAGCCTGCGGCGAACCCGGCAATCCGCCCGAAAGACCTGAGCCCGTGGCGCTGTGGACATGCCGCTGCGCTTGGACAACGCAATCGCGTTGCCCACATGCCCACAGCAACCGCAGAAGAAGAAAAACAGGTCGAAGTCGCGATTCCAGATTGACCGCGCGCCTTGACCGATGCCAGAGAACCAGCCGGCCAGAACGCCTCGCCGCTGGGCGAGATCAAATCGGAAAGGTGGGCGACATCGTCTCGGAATCCACGGGCGACTTCATATCGGTACGCCTGGGCGACTTCGTCGGAATCCGCACTGTGAGGGCTCGCCTTTTTTTCTTGGTATCAGCGACGAAGCGCCAGCCGAAGCTCTGAACGTAGTGCGCCCATGCACCTGAAGTTGGGTCTACTCTTGTCCCTGGGGGTGCAGTTCGAGCTTTTCGGCCTTGTGCTCCTGAATTAACTGGGTGATCGCGTCCATGGTCGCTTGGTCGGTGATCAGTTTAGCCAGCGCCGTGAGGTGTTCGATCTTGCCGTCCAGCTCAATGCACTTGTCGCACATGGCGGCCCTCCTGCTGGACTATCAAGCAACACAAGTTCAATTCGGTTCCGGCAGACGTAACAGCCCTGCGATCCGCGAGAACGGCAGCCCGCCATCCTTATGCAGGCAGGACGACAGCGGCTATCGCTGGCTCGCTGCCCGGCCTGATGTCGGCGCCACGCTTCCCACACGCCTCGCAGACGAAGCGGGACTCAAGATCGGAGAGCCTGACCTCGTCTCGCCACTGGTCGATGACGTCGCAGCCCGGCATCACGTTGTGGCTGGCCTGTGCAGCCAGAAGACGATGAGACCAGGGACGCCGGCCGCGCGCACCTCACCCAGCGTGATCTTCTCGGGGCGCCGATCTGGCCGGTCGCGGTTTTCGCGGCGGGCCCAGGTCTGAAGGAGGTCGCCAACCGAGGCCGCCTTACTGCTTATCCTCGGTCCAGGTTTGTTCGCCGCACTGGCACTTGAACATGCGAACGATCCCCCCGGTCTGGGGATTGAGCATCTTAACCGCGACGACTAGCCTTCGGCCACAGTGATCACACGGCTTGATCGGGTGTGGCGCGTAGCTGGAAAAGACTTCGTTTTTAAACTCGTTAGTCATCCAAATGCCTCGCCGTTGGGGCAGTCGGATAAGTTACAGAGTGAACATAAGTTCCCACGGCGCCGCGATCCACTATGCGCGGCCCTGAGGACGCAGACCGTCTGGTCTGGGCCAGCTACGGCTTCTTACTGAGGTCCTGGACGGTGCGGATTTTCGCGGCGCGGCGGGCGAGATCATCATAGGTCCTCGCGATCTCGCGCAGCGTTTCCCTCAGGGGCAGGTGCTCTGCATTCCCGGACTTAGCCCGGAACTCCTCCGCTTTCGCTTGCCAATACTGGGGCGGGTGCATGCGCTCGATACCCATGTGGGGCTCCCTCGATTGCTCCGTTCCGACAAAAGTCCAAGGCCGGAAGTGTTCCGGCAGCCCCGCGTTTAGGTGACTGTCCCGAGCTACTGCTGGTCGTGTTTGGAGACTGCGGCGGAAGCCACCTGCCAAACTGGCCTTGCTCAAGCGCGAGTGCGCGAGTTGCCGTTCTAGTTGGTAGCGGGTGAGCCGAAGTTCTCGCCTGACCTCCGCATTGACCTGCCGCAGGCGGATACTCTCCTCGATCGCGCGATCAGCGCGCTCCAGATCATGCCGAATTTCAGGGCTGATGACGTCGCCGTCCATGCGTCGCTCCCTCAGTACAGGCGGGAGCGCACGATCTCTCAGCCACCGGCGCCTACGGCAGAGCCTTGGCCGGTGATGAAGAAACAATAGCCCAACGTCGTGGAATTGAACAGCAACTAACCCGAGCACGCGCCCCGTCAGAGGGGGTGCAGCGGAAAGCTCCGCCAGGGCCTCGGCGAACGGCACGAGCGTTGTCCGGGCGACTTCTGGTTACCATGCACGAGCCGACATCTGTCGGAGTCACTATTGTTTGTCGTTGGAGCAGTCAGCCCGGTGCATCCCCGCGTGGCGACTCGCGATGTTCTACGGGAAGCTGTGGGATTGGATTAGAGGGCCGCTGGCGCGTTGCTCGCGGGACTTAGGGGAGAGACCAAAGGCACTCTAAGGCGCGTCAGTGACTCTCCCTGAGTCATCTGGAGTGCACGCAGTCGGCTGTGTTTAGGGGGAAGCCCTCCAGAAGGAAGGGCCTCGCGAGGCGCATGAACTAGGTTGCAGTCTAGCCATACAGAGTGCGCCTTCGGGGCTGACCAAAGGGTTGCACTACAGCCCTACAGAACGCCATCCTCGGGGCTCCCCAATTGGGTTGCAGGGTAGCCCTACAGAACGCCCTCCGAGGGGGCTGTCCAATTGGGTTGCAGTTTCGCCTACAGAACGCCCTCGCTCAGGGTTGGTCGATTGGGTTGCACCAAAGCCCTACAGAGCGTCCTCTCGCGCAGATGACTGCTCTCGGCCCGCCCCATGCCCGGCTGAGGACATCCTCAGTAAAAGCGCCCTTCCCTCCTGCAATCCCGCCGAGCCATTCACGACGCGCCCCAGCGGCACGGCGAGCATGCTCCCTGAACTGTCGCTGCATCGGGAGTGCCACGGTGCAGGCACCGACCTGTTGCCCGAGACACATCACCACCGTGAGCGGTTTGGCCCGATTGGGACCCTTCTCCCCCCTCACCGATCCCTTGGCCTATCGTGGGCCCCACAACCACCCCAGCATGAAAGCACTCATGAACGACAACGTCACCGGCAGCACAATCACCGTGCTCGACGCCATCATGGGCAGCGGCAAGACCACTTGGGCGATCAACCACATCAACGCCACCCACGCCAAGAACCAATCCGAGGCGTTCGACGGACTGCCCGGTGACCGGCGCTTTCTCTACGTCGCACCATTCGTGACTGAAGTAGACCGCATCCGCGACGCATGCCCGAACCTGATGTTCAGGGACCCCCAGCCGATCCACGGGCGCAAGCTCTTCCATCTGGAAAAGCTGATCGAGGAGGCATAGGGCACCGTGAAGAGCTTGGCCGTACTGGCCCAGCATCCAACCAAACACCTCAAGTTGCAGATACACGACCACGATTCATTTCTGGGGTGTTTAGGTCATGGGTAATGCTTGGTCCACCCCGCGCGGAGCTGCCGAGCCACTGAAGCTGACCACTTCAGATGCACCTCAACATCCCCCAGACCAGCCACCTCCCGTTCCACTTCCAAAGGCCACACATCACGCATGCTCTACGTTCAAGAAACCCTCGACCGCCAGACTGGACATCTCGCCACCAACACCATCGGCGAGCACGTCACCATCACTGAACTAGGTAACAAGTACCGAGTTGGGCCGAAACGGGTCCGCACGATCCTCCATCACATGGGCGTTCTCGCTGCCGAAGGGCGGCGCTACCGATTGCCCCGAGCGTTCGTCGAACGGGGGCTTGGCATCCGACACGACAAACCAAGATCGGGACACCCGTTCGATGTTCTGTCCCCCAAGTGCCAAGCACTCATCGCTGAAGCGTGGACCGACACCGTTGCTGACCTCGATAATGAGGCCACCCGAGCAACGCGTCGTGCCAGGGCGTCGCTTGATGGCTTCCGCGCGATCCGTCGTCGTGAGCTGACCACCCAAGAGGCCGTGTGGTGGCTGTGCGATCATTATCCCCGCCTGCTCTACCGTCAGATTGCGGACATCCTCGGCGTTACCCCTCAGCTTGTCTCGACGTTCACCAAGCTGCGGGCGAAGCAGAAGCAGATCAAGATCGCTCTCAGGGGCAAGACCTACTGAAAGCCGACATGACGACAACGACACGCCGCCGCATCGGACACCGCGCAGTGTGGTGGGCAACATGTCCAACACAGCTCGGCAGTGGTCATGTCTAGGCGTCCGCTACCGCCCTTGCTCCATAAGACCCGGAATTATTGAGCAGAAAAGTGTGAAGCCCCCGCTCGATCCCATCTTGTGGCGGGCTTCCCCCCGCGGGAGGGGTCGCTCCTAATGAGCATGTCGCCTGCTTGCGCGAGCGACCTCATCTAGGCTGAGATGACCCTTCGTCACTGATGGTCTGCTCCAGCTCTCCGATCATGGTCCTGTAGTGAGCTACGACCCGAAGGAAGGCGGCACGCTTTCTTTCGCTCTTGGCTGCTTGGGCAAGGCCTTCGCATTCGGCGACCTGCATCCGCAGGCTCTGCAGTTGAGCTAGCATGTCTTTCATGATCTTCCCTCGGTTCCTCCCTCCGCTCCAGGAAAGCCTCGAACGCCGAGTGTGGCAAGCGGTGAGAAACACTGGGCAGGGGATGTACGCTGGGGTTTGCCCTTGCGGACACGTCGAACGCGATCGAAAGCGCGTCCGTTAGGGTTGACATCGGTCAACGGACGAGGTAGTCAACGGACGATACCCTATCGTACATGGAGACTTGCCGTGGCTACCGTCCTCTACGCTCGCGTTTCGACTAAGGATCAAACTCTCCAACACCAGCGGATACAGGCGCAGGCTGCGGGCTTCCAGATTGACCATGAACTTGCCGATCACGGCGTCTCGGGCGTCAGCACTCGCCTTGCCGAGCGCCCGGAGGGCAAGCGCCTCTTTGACATCCTGCGAAGCGGCGACACTTTGGTCGTCCGGTGGGTAGATCGACTGGGCCGCAACTATGGCGATGTCTGCGATGCGATCCGAGAGTTCATGCGCAGGGGCGTGATCATCCGCACCGTCATCAACAACATGACCTTCGACGGAGCGACGAAGGACCCTATGCAGATGGCCGTCAGAGACGCGCTGATCGCTTTCATGGCGGCAACGGCCCAAGCCAATGCCGAAGCGATCAAGGAAGCCCAGCGTGGCGGCATCGCTCTTGCGAAGGCAACCGAGGCGGACATCAAGTACCGTGGTCGCAAACCGAGTTTCACGCGCGAGCAGTTCTTGACCGTCTGCAACATGCTCGATCTATCCGCAGGCGTTGGCGAGATTGCGTCAAACACCGGCCTTAGCCGCCAGACCGTCTACCGCATTAAGGCGGATCGAACGGCGGCGGAGGCGACGCTGGCAAACTGGGCCGCTTGAGGTGCTCGCGGCAACTCGATCCACGGGGCCCCATCAGTGTTTTTCGTGAGATAGGTGCTCCGGCTTACTGGAGCATCATCCGCTCCAGCCCCTTGTGGAAAGAGGTAAGAGGCACAATCTCTGCGACCTGTAGCAGGAGCGAGACATCGGTTGGTTCAAGCGGCTTGTCATGCACGGCCCATCGGTCTGTACGCACGCCCTCCCGGTGAATGATGTCCGAGAAAGCCACGTACTTCGCCGAGACCGAGACATGATGAGGTGCGACGGCGTTGAGCAACAACATGCTCCCGTCGAACTCCCTAACTGCGAAATCGAACTGATGGTGCTTGCTCTTGCCGGCAACATCGTAGCCCACCGCTATCGTCGCGGGCGGCATTGTTTGCTTGAGGACTGTCAGCATCTTCTGCTTCAACACGGCTTCAGTGGACGAAACAAAGCGTTCAAGGGCACCGTGAGCCGCTGCGGCGGATGCGTTGGCCACCGACAGAATTGCGGCGGCGAGCCACTCGACCGACGGGGCGTCAGCGACGAGAGCATCGTTGTTCACCGCGATCTGGTAACGCTTGGCCTGCTTGCTCAGCATCCTGTTGATGAGCCCCTCATCCCGACCATGGGTCCAAGCGGAGCGTGCCGCACCGCCACCGTCATGTACCCGGAAGCCACTTCCAAAGCGCACCACGAAGACGTTCACTGGCTCGAATGAGGGGTACAGACAATGCGTCGCCACCCGCGACCCTTCGTCGGTCACAGTGCAGACCTCAAAGGCAGCAAGAGCCGCCCTAATGTCATCGCAAGCGTTGCTCATCCAAATAAATCACTCTGGGGCGGGACTTCAAATCCTCGCTGATCAGGACCTATCGTCAGGTTAATCTCGTCAGCTAACCAAGCAAGGGCCTGTGGCAATCGCCTGATCTGCGGCTGGATAGGCCTTCGGTAAGGCATGTCACCATAGCCGACCGAATGCACATAGTCTCGATTGTCAGCCCAGCTATGGCAGTGTGGTCCGCATACTGTCGCAGGCAACCCCAACGCAGCGCCCCCCGGCCTGTTCATCTTGCACTCCTCCAACGGCACAAGATCGACGCGATAGATGAGAACCTGCTTGTAGAGGACTGAGATGGACGGGAACTGACGCCGCTGTGTAGGGCATCGAAAACGAAGCTCTGCCCGGACGATGCTGATGGCGTCTTCGATACTCCACGACGCAGACAGCTCGCCCTTGCGCGAGCCCTCCTGCCACTGCGGCCACGGACCCAACAGGGTCTTGGGCTCCGCCAAGAACGCATCGACCTCCTCGACATCCATCCGCCACCACTCTCCTGGGTCGCAGGAGGGTATCCGCACAATTCGCGAACACAACAGAGTTCCGCATGCCGAGGCAAGTCGCATGTGGACAGTGGTTACGGAAGAGCCCTGTGGGGGACACATTGGGGGCCCGAATGGGGGACAGGCCCATTTTCGGTTTGCCTAACCGACTGATTTAATTGAGATTATGCTCAGGTGCACAGAATGGCGGAGAGAGTGGGACTCGCCCCCGCCCGGGGCGCTGACCCCTTAGATTCAAGTTTATCCTTCGTTTCAAGGGTTTTTCGACCGGCCGGTGCTACACCGGAGTGCTACACCGTGCCGAGAATCCGCATGCCGACCCCGGTCACCCGCAAGAACAGCTCGAATCTCTATCTCCACAAGAAGGTGCCGCTCCGGCTGCAGAAGCTGGTCGGCAAGACCCAGGTCTGGATGTCGTTGAGGACGGACGACCCGGACCTCGCCGCCGAACGGTGCGCGGATGCCAACATCAAGATCAAGGCCGAATGGGCGCGCCTGGCCGCGGCAGCCGCACAGGCCGCCTTCCCCATTAAGCCGCCACACCTGCCCGCGCCGGAGGACAATTCGAATCCCGGTCCGGGAGTCGAACCCGCGGCGCGCCTGACCTTTCAGGATCTCCACGCGCTGCGCGGCGCCGCTCACGTCCGGATCCGGGACGGCCACATCGCCAACCCACCGTCGGCCGGATTCGGCGCCGCTGTCCTGCTCGCCGGCGACATCGACGAAGCGATGGCCGAATTCCTCGCCGAGCAAGACGTCGAGGCCACCGAGGCCGATCTCGCTAGATTCCGGCCGCTGTACGAACAGGCCAGGCGGGACGCCGTCGAGGATCTCAAGCGGGCCAAGCTGCAGGGCGACTTCAGCCCGAACCCCGTTCTCGCGAAGCTGCCGGAGCGCACGGTGCCGAAGCTCGACCTGGTCGCCGCCTTCGAGGCCTACGTCGAGAAGGGCGGCCTCAAGGGCGGCAAGGACGGCCCGACCGCCAAGCGGTGGCGCCCGAAGATCAAGGATTTCTGCAAGTGGCTCGGTCACCGCGACCTGACGCGGATGACGACCGACGACGGGTACAGATGGGCCGACCATCTGATCGACGAGGGCTACAACCGGAATTCTATCCGCCTGGTCTGGATCGCGGCGCTGTCGGCCACCGCCGGCTTCATGGTCGAGCGGCGGCGCCTGGCGCATAACCCATTTCTCGGCATCAAGGTCCGCGATGCCGTCGACGAGAACGCAGAGGTCATGCCGCCGCGTCAGAAGGGCTTCACCCAGGCCGAGGCCAAGACCATCCTCACGGCGACGGTCGCGACGCCGTCGTCCATGATCTCTCCGGAGAAGCGCGCCGCCAGGCGCTGGCTGCCGTGGCTGTGCGCCTACAGCGGCGCCCGGGTCAACGAGATCACGTCGCTCATGCCCGCCGACGTCACGAAGGATCCGACCTCCGGCATCTGGTGCATGGTCATCAAGCCGAGCTTGGAGAAGACCGCGCAATGGCGGACAGTGCCCCTGCATTCGCACGTCGTCGAGCAGGGCTTCCTGGACTACGTCGACGAGCGGCGGAAGGCAGGCAAGCCGCTATTCTACGACCCGGCGCGCGGCCGCGGCGGCAAGGTCGCGAACCCGCACTACAAGAAGACGGCCGAGAGGATCGCGGATTGGGTCCGCGGGCTCGGGATCCGTGGCGTTCAGCCGAACCATGCGTGGCGCCATCTCTTCAAGAGCGTCGCCCGTCACGTCCGGATGGATCGCGAGGTCGAGGGCTTCATCACCGGCCACAGGCCGAAGGATTCGAACGCCGGCCACGACTACGGCGACCGTTGGATCGCGACCATGTCGGCCGAGATCGAGAAGTATCCACGCTTCGACATCCCGGCCTTGAAGGCGCCGGCGGCGCCGCACAGGGTCCGGCGGCGGACCCGCGCGCAGATCGCCGTCGATGAGGCTGCGAAGGCGGCGCGGACCGCCTGAAAGCTAAAGCCCCGGCGGTGAAGCCGGGGGCGTCGTTTCATGAGGGGATCGGTGGTTTACCCGCCTGACGGCGGAAGGGATCCTTGCAGGCGGCAAGCGCCAGCGCAGGGTGCGGTCTACCCGCCTATGCGGCGGACGTGATGGCCGCGCGGTGGGCTTCGGCCTTTGCGATCTCGCGCGCCAGATCCGCGATCGAGACGCGTCCGCTGCGGCGGAGATCGATTTCCCTCGCGTTCGGTGCGGGCTCTTGATTCGGAAATTTACCGACTAGAACTACGATGTAGCTGCCACAGACGTTATAGTCCAAGCCGGCGGCCTCGACCACATCAATCCATTGACCCGGTTCGTACGTGCGCGGGTTACCCATGTCGCTTCTCCACTTCGTGCAGCATCTGCAGCGCCATCTTGTCCAGCTTCGACCCGACCGCGCGCACGCGATCGGCCTAGGCCGCCGTCTTCTTGCGCTCCAGAGCGTAGCTCACCGCAGAGTCGAGCTTCTCCATGAACTTGTCGGCCGGGATCGTGAGCCAACCAGAGTCGTCGGCTCGGAAATCCAGAATGTTCTCGTCTCCATACAGTCCGACGAAGTGGACAGTTTCGCCGTCAGAAGAGACGAGGTGCTTCAGCGAGCCCAACCGGCTTCCGTATGCGAATCCCGCGCGGTCGATTTCGTTAAGGGCGTCCATCAGCTTGATCTTGTTGGTCGTCGTCATCACTTCACTCCTCCAGTTCGCGCAGCATCTCCAGCGCCAGCTTGTCCAACTTCGACCCGACCCCGCGCACGCGGTCGGCCTCCTTCGAGTCCTTCGGCGACCTTGCGATAGACGTCGTCCGTGACGACCTTGCGGTCGCCGCCGGCGATCATAGCCAGCAGGCTCTGCGGGACGCCGGTCGCGCGCGCCATCCCGGGCTGCCAGCGTTCACCGAAGGCCTCCTCGCCGGCGGCGATGATGCGCGCGGCATTGGTCGAGAGCTTCGCCATCAGGAGGTCGCCTCCGCGTCGTCGAGGACGCTGCGGTGGCCGAGCGCGCGGAGCTTGGCACGCAGCATATCGCAGCAGGTGTCCTCGTCATTCGACTGCTTGAGGACGGACAGGATCAAGTCCATGAAGCTGGCCGACTCGCCGAACTCGTCGTCGACCATTTCGCGCATATCGCTGAGGCAACGAGCACGCTGGAACGACACCTTAAGCTCATCCTCATCAATGGAAGCGCGGGCCAGCATCGCCTCGGCTTCGTCCCAACGGCACCAGGCGTCGTTCATGCGGCGGACGAGCTCGTCTTCGATAATGTCCAACAGGTGGTCGCTGTCGGTCCGGTCATGGACGATCTCGAACCAACGCGAGAGCGTGGCGTTGTCGACGAGGCGGATCTTGGAGATGTCGATCATTGGCAGAACCTGTGTAGTGGTGGGCCGCGACGGCGGCGCCTTCTACGGCCCCGAGCCCGGTGGCCTTTCGGCGCCGGGCGTGGGTGGACGTTGCCCCGTGGTTTACCGCGTCGGCAACGCGACCACGTCGCCGTCCGCGAGGCGGATTCCGAACGTTAGGTCGGAGAAGCCATAGTGGTTGTTGTTGCCATGCAACGTGTAGCTACCCATGTCAGGCCTGACGATGACCTCGAACCAGTCGCCCTCGGGCGCCTGGTAGGAGTATTTGCTAGACCGCTTGATGCGAGCAACGAGCTGCTGATTGATCATCTGACTTCCTCCTCAACACCGCGACGGCGGCGCCCTCTGACGCCCCGAGACTTCGCGGTGACTTTGAGCATTGCCATCTGTGCCTCTCCTCTCGACGTCGCGACCATCGCGGGCGTCTCTACGGCCCCGAGCCCGGTAGCCTTTCAGCGCCGGGCGTGAGGTCGATGTCGGTGGCGCTAGGCGCGGCGTTCGTATCGGCTGGCCTCGCGCCCGTCCTCGCGCAGGTGCAGCTCGGCCAGCTTGACAACGGCTTCGTCGCTCAGCAGCGACAGGCCGCCGTGCTCCTCGAAAAGCTTGATCAGCAGGCGCTCGCCGTTGTCGGTGTTGTAGTTGGCGCCGGGGCAGCCGTAGAGGCTCTCGATGTTGTGGGTGGACTGGTCGCGGTCGGCCTCGGCCATTGGCGTCTATCTCCTAGGGCGGGATGCCCTCTACGGCCCCGAGCCCGGTAGCCGTTTCCGGCGCCGGGCGTGAGGTTGATGTCGCAGTGATCACATGTCGGCGTGGCGCTCGGCAGCGATGAGAACGTCGTAGCAGGCAGAAGCGAGACCTTCCCTCGCGCCACGACGAAGGCGAGCAAACGAGCTGCGGATGATCTCTCGAGGCGAAATGTCGCTGCCATCGTTCGTATAGAACTTCATGGCCGCCCGGACCGCCGTGTGTACGTTAGCGCGATCCTCATCCGTCAGATCGGTCACGATTACCTTAGTCTTTACGCTCGCCATCTTACCTCCTCTCGACGTCGCGACGTCGCGTCGTCTTTGTTGTGACAATCTGATTCACGCTGTCGTGAATCAAGCGCCGTGTAGAATTCTTAGCTTCCCACCGGCGTTAACCAAGCCGCATGGCGTGAGGAATGTCTGCGTCGCGCCGCGCATCATCGGAGCCAACGCATAGCGCGGACACTTATTTTGTAAGGGTTTTCGCGATTCCCTCGCGACTTCCCTCAGCGTGCGAGGTGAAGTTTGAGTGAAAGTCGGTCGATCGCGAGTGAACTAGTTTTCCCCGCAATTCGCGCGCCGCGATGTCGCATATAAACGACAGATCAGGCTATCGGCGCGGAATTGTCGTCTATGTCGGACATCTGTAAGCGGACCAGTATTTTAGGCGAAATGGCCCAGAGCGTCGAAAACGCCTACTATACTGGGCGTTCAGCGGGCGGCGGCGGCGAGGTAGGCGACGACGAGTGCGGCCACGACGCCCATCACCTCTTCCGCGCCTTCTTCCTCGCCGCCTTGCGCTCGGTCGGCGCGAAGGTGCCGACATCAAGCCAGTCGCGGCGACCGTCGACGTCGAGATCGCAGCGGAGCATCCTCAGGCGGTCGACGAGATCGTGCCGGCTGGCGGGCGAGCCGGTGAAGCGAAGCATGTGTCGGCCGCCGATGTCGGAGAATGGCTTCGTCCGCGGTTGACGGTCACCACGGATCTTCCACCGGTGCGGCCAATGTTCGCGGCTTGCACCTCCAATCGGAGGCGCGGACGGCTTGGCGCAAGGCAGACAGCTTTTCGGATCGCGTCAACGCGATGTGCTTGGAGCAGATTTGCGTCACTCAAACGTTAGTCGCGTCTTCCTCAAAATCGTTTGTGCTTAATGGGACGGCGCCGGCAGCGCCATGGCTGACTTGTTCTCTTCCATCAATAGCCCCTTGCTAAGAGGTCACCTTGAGGTAGGTGATCTCGAAAGCCTTGACCTGACGAAATCCTTGCAAGCGATTGGTCAGGCTAAATGCATCATTCATCTCGAACTTCTGAAAAATGTCCAGACCGCGATCGAGGCTGATTTTCCAGCCCGTGTCGCTCGTGACATGGCGCGCGTGAATGGTGTTGGTGCCGTCGAACTCCCAAGAGAACTTAATGCCGGCTGCGGCGCCGGCGGATTCGACAGCCATTAAATTCGATTGCTGCTTTTCGGGATTGTTTTCATCAACACAGGTGATGAGATGCACCGAAACCTCATCCTCGGGCGCTTTGCGCACGGCAACCATTTCGATGAACTCCATCGGATTCCGGAGCTGATGGAACAAACGAACATAAGGATCGGTGATGACGACCTTCGTAGCCCCCTTGATCCAGGGCCAGAACAGGTCGGCGAACGTAACGCCCTTCTGATTTTCATTGAAAACCTTGTGCCCCTCGCGGGGGCCTTCGGGCGTCGTCTTAGTTTTGGTCGGAAGCGGCGTAGCTGACGCCACAAGGGTGTCATCCCCATCCGCCGTCGGCGTCGTGGCCTCGTGTTCCGAGCTAAGCTTGCGGTGATAATAGGATGGATACTCCGTCTCCTCGAGAGTCGTGATACCAATCTTACGGCCGTCCCGTGCCGTGAACGAGAACTCCGTTTCCGGATAAGTGCTATCGATCCGAAGAAGCTGATCCTTGACGCGCTTCCGCCCCTCCACAGCAAGGTGCAGAATCTCTTCGACCTCTGCCTCGGTTGCGTTATCCGCAGGGAACAGCAACTTCATCATCCCGGAGACGGTCTTGTTCACGCCATCGCGGTCACGCGTCGAAATATCCGATGAAAGGGTGAACAGCTCCTGATAGCGGCTCGAATAATCATCATTGCGCATATGACGGAGGATTTCGGCGAGATAATTGACGACAAACCCATATCCCGACGCAAACATCTCCCCGCGGATGACGTCGATCTCCCAGCCTGGAACATAGGTGTGAAGTCGATCGATAAAGGCCGAGTCATAGTATTTCTCGGGCAGCTCCTCGAATAGGTCGGATTGCTTCAGCATGTAGGGAACGTTGTGCTTGGTATTCCCGACGAAGACCATCGACGCCTCAGCCCCGAGCGTTTCGAGCAAGGCACCGCTGCGTTCCTCAAAAAATTGAAGGCGAGCTGGCAGGACTACCGTTTTGAGTTCGAGGTTCGGATCGTTCAGCCGGGCCTCTCCCGCGCAGGGATTACCGAAGTGGGCCTGCACCTTCTGGCGGGCGTAGAGACCTATCTGCTTGAGACTAGGGCAATGCGACTGCGTGTGGTTGGCAGCGCATAAGATCGTGCCTGCAATATTGTGATGCGATCGCGACCGAAGCGCTGACCCATTCTAAGTGAATACCCTGCGCACCGCGTTTCGACATCAGCACCCACTCATATCCCACCGGGGCGACAACTTCGGCCCGAGCGTGATCACCAACTCAGGATCGAAGTCCGGATTCTCGCGGCGGCCACCGAGCTCGGGATATCCTCGAGGGTTCGCAACGACGCGTCTTCGCGATGTCGTAGTCACGGTTGCAGTGGACATGCCCGTGCAGCCACAATGCCGGTGCGCCGTCGTTGGTCATCGGGTGCTCGAGATCGCTCGCGAAGCACCAATCGAGATCGCGGGTGCGCTCAGCATCGTCCCGATCCCAGCCGAGCAGGCTTCGGCGCGACGGTGCGTGGTGCGTGATCACGACTGCATCCATTGTGTCGGGGCGCTCCCTCAGCGTGCGCTCGATGAACGCGACTGACGCCTTGTGCGCATCCACAGTCAGCCCGGGTCGGAGCGTGTCTCGCGATCGACCAGCACCAACTTTGATAAGCCGGTAGTCGTTCATGCCACGCGCAGCGGCTCGCACTGCGTCGCCCCACATCATGTAGGCGGCCTGACGGACATGTCCGTCCACAACGTGGCGCCGACGAACAGCACGCCCTCGATCTCGACGAAGGAATCGTCGAGCAGCGTAATTCCAAGGTCGTGCGCGAGCTCCGGCATCAGCACGCGCTGGGCTTCCCAGGTTGTCTTGAGCTCGATGCGATTCTTATCGTGGTGCGAGTAGAAATCGTGATTGCCGGGCACGTACACCAGCGGCCTATCGCGGTCCGGATAGAGCTCGCGGATCTTGCGCAACGCCAATGTGCCGGGCGCCATCGCATCGCCGGCCACCACCGTCACGTCGGCATCGACTGACGGCATGGTCGCGAGCGCGTTCCCGGCAATGTCAGTATGCAAGTCGGAAACAAGATTGATGCGCAGCACGGCTCTCTCCTCCTCTCACTTCGGCTTCACTCCCTCGTTCTCGAAATCATCGCCGCCTTCCGGATCCATCAGCGGCGGCAGCATCACGAGGCGCGCCTTGATCTGGCTGAGGCGCACCGGCGCCGGACCGAACACGTCCACGCCGATGTCCATGCTCTGGCTGTTGCCGGCGAGCCGGCCGTGGTGATGGCCGAAGAGCATAAGTGCGCCGCGCTTCATCCGGGGCCACGATCTCCAAGGGTAGTGAGACAGCACGCAATAGGCGCTCTCAATCGTGACGTAAGCGACGTCGCGCACACTCTCCCACGGCAGCGCCTTGGTCTCCGCGCCATCGTGATTTCCCACGATCAAATGCCTCTTCCCCGGCAGGCTGTCGAACAGCTTGCGCAGGGCCTTCGGATCCATGCGATGCGCGAAGTCGCCGAGGACGATGATGTCATCCGAGGGCAGCACAGTTTTTCGCCAAGCATTCGCGAGCGCGTCCGTCATTTCTGCGGCGGACGACCACGGACGCGTCTCGGGGCAGTGCCTCAAAATTCCCTCGTGTCCGAAGTGGGGGTCTGCATAGAGGTAGGTCGTCATCGCAGGATCTCCAGGGTTTGCAGCTCGGCGAGCGCGCGATGCTTGCGGTCCTGGAATTCGATGTCGACGTGCTCCAGGCGCCGCGGGCGCTGAACGAGACGCCAGATCGCTTCGTAGACCGTCGTCAGCGGATAGCGCAGCCGCTTGGCCGCCCACGCGGCGTGCCCGCTGCACTCCGCGAGCATCTGGTGCACGCGCTCGTCCGACGGCGTTCTCATCAGCGGCGGTACTCGGCCGAAGCGCGGTATTGCGTCTCGTCCTGCAAGTCGCGGGCGATCACGGTCGCGCGGTGCGCGGTGACGTTGGAGTAGGCTTCGCGCACCAGATCGATCGCGCGGTTGATGTACGACCTCTCGCCGTCGCTCAACTTCAACGCTTCCATCACCAACACGGTCGCTGCGATGCGCTCGCGAACCTGCTCGACGGTCATGATTGGCAATTCAGCCGGATCCGACGGCATGCCCTCGCAACCAACATTGGGGCTGTCGTAGCCACGCGGCCCGAACTCGGACGGCGGCAGCGCGGTCAGGTCCTCCGTCTTGATCTTCTCGTTCATCGGTAGCCTCTCCGAGAAAACGACGATTCCTTCGAGTTCGAAGGATTCGATTAACGATGCATCTATACTCCGCATGCTATGAATGTGTCAACAATCAATGTACAAATCATGTACAGCAACAGAGGAGACTACGACGATGGCGACCGCTGGGGGCTCTCACACTAACTTCGACACCACCGCGTTCGGCGCCGGGGCGGTCGGCGGATCGCTCGCGATCGGCGCCGCCCTGGTCGCCGGCCTCGCGAACTACCGGATGGCACAGCAAGCTAACTACGAGTCCTGGAACGACGCGCAGCTGCGCGGCGCTCTCCGGCTCAGCGAGTTGCTCCGCGCGCGCGATCAGGTGACGATGGGCCGCGAGATCCAGGCGCTCGCTCTCGAGAACGAGCGTCTGAAGCGCGACGCGAAGATCGCGACGGTCAGAGCGCTGCGGCGGTAGCGGCGAGACCGGGGACGGCGAAGCACGGATCCGGAAAGGGCTCCTGCTTCGCCCACCGCGCCGCCTTCAGCGGCTGCAGCTCGCGCACGCGAGGCATCGCGAAAAGCCCCGATATATGCCCGATTGCGGCGCTTTCAGGCGAGTCGATGATCGCGAAGAGCTCCTCGCGATCGAGGCCCTGGGCCCACTCCCGCACGCTGCGCGGCCATGCGGACGGCAGCGGCTGCGGCTCGTCGGCGAGGACCGATTCCGCCGCCCACGTCTGCAGCGCGATCGCGATCTTGCGATATGTCTCGGTGTGATCGACGGGCGGCTCGGGCGTCGTCGCGACCGGCGGCGCGACCACCGGAATCGGCTCTCGCGTTGCCGGCCCGACGGCGCCGGACAGCATCCGGAACGGCGCGGAAACCAGCGCCAGACCGACGCTAACGGCGCCCTTGAGTACCGACATGATGGCAGAAATGATGGCACGCATTCTCAATCCTCCTCGATCGTAAGGCAGCAGTCTGCGCGGCCGGCCAGCAAGCCGCAATACATCTCGCCGGCGGAAGGATTCGAAAGCAACTTGACAAGTGTGGCAACACTGTACATGTTGTGTTCAACATAAGCCACTATCCAAGGATACGATTTTGCGTAAGCCCGCGTTTCCCCAGGACCTCCCCGGCCGACTTGCGCTCGTCGGCATCACGCTCTACGGCCCGCAGTGGCGCCGCCGCCTGGCCGCCGGTCTGCAGATCGGCCGCGCCACGCTGCACGGCTGGATGACCGGCGCCTGGCAGCCGACGCGCGACGTCGACGGCGAGCTGATCGCGCTGCTCGACATCGAGCGCGACGCGTGCGCCGAGCGCGGCCTGCAGATCGCGACCCTCCGCCGCCTCATGATCGCCGGAGGCCGCGCCAATGCTTGATGCCGCGAGCGCAGCTAAGGACGCCCAGCGCTGGACGCGCGCCGAGGAGGCCCGCCTGATCGAGATGGCGATGGCAACGCCGCGCATGTCGACCGTCGAGATCGCCGTCGCGCTCGACCGCTCCGAGAAGGCCGTACTCGGCCACATGGCGCGGCTGCGCATCACGACGTCGTCGTGGACGCAGGATGACGACGACGTCCTGATGTCTCTGCTCGACGAATATCCGTCGCCGACGTACGCCCACCTCGTCATCATGGCTCGCGAGCTCAACCGTCACGTCAACGCGGTGCGCGTCCGTATCCGGCAGATCACGTCCCAGCCGAAGCGCGGCGCGAAGTTGCGCCCCTGCATCAACAAGTGGGGCTGCGGCCGGACGTTCTTCTCGAGCGGCCCCGGCCACCGCATCTGCCCGACGTGCCGGCGCAACCCCGACTACTACGCGTGCGCCTGATGACCGAGCAGAGCAACATCGTTCCGCTGCGCCTATGGCCGACGCCTGTGCCGTCGCGCACGGGTTTGGTCGTCACAGAGCACGACATCGAGATCGGCGAGGAGCGCGACGTCTACACGATCCACCGCGCCGTCGCTCCCGAGACAGGCCGCGGCTTCATGACGATCAAGGATTCCGAAGGCGCGGTCCTGCACGTCAGCCGCGACGTGCCGGACGAATACGTGCCGTCACTGATCATCGCCTATCGCGCGGGCGTCCGGAAGGGCATCGCTCGCGGCTTCTCCGCCCGCGCCGGCGGCGGCGAGGTCGTCCGATGAGCAACCGCCGCCCGCCCCCCGAGACGGTCCCCGGTATCCCCGAGGCCCAGTCGCTGCGGCTGCGTATGGTCGGCAATGCCGTCTTTGGCGAGCGCGGCTGGCGCGTGCCGCTGGCGAGCGGCATCGCCATGAGCCGCCGTCATCTCCACCGCTTGCTCGACGGCAAGCGCTCGGCGGACCCGTCGGATATCGACGTCCGCCTGCTTCACTTGATCGCGCACGAGCGCCTGCAGAGCGAACGCCGCGTGCGCGCGCTGCGCAAGCTGCAGAAGAAACTTTTGTCTCACATCGAATATGTCGCGGCGGCGAAGGTCGCGTACGGAGAGGACTGAACATGACGCCGCACTGGCAGCTGATCGAGACGACGTGCCGCGCGATCGCCGGCCGCAACTGGTTCCGGACCGCGTCCGCAGCGCTCGGCGTCCCGAAGAACGACCTGCGCTCGACGTTCGATCGCGACGATCTGTCGGACGACACTATCAACCGCATGATGGCGCAGCTGAAGCGTACCGCCGTCAAGTACGAGGCCGCCGTCGCGGCCCGGGTCGCCCGCATCCATGCCGCCGGGATGGCCGTGCAGATCGCGCAGGACGAGCGCATGTGCGAGCTGATGAACGCCGAAGCGCTCCGCGCGGCGTCCGATCCCGACCTTCCGATCAACCGCATGACCGCCGCGTTTCTCGCCGATCTGCTCACCGAGGAGGCTGCCTGATATGCTGAAGCCGATGAAATTCCCGCGTCCGGAGACGCGCTACGCCGCCAAGCCCGCCGGCACGCCTGGCTCGCGCCCTCGCCCGCACCGGCGCCGTCCCCGGTGCTGACGATGGAGACGGTCGACGCCCCCTCCGTCGAGTTCGACGAGGACGGACGGCGTCTCATGACGAAGCCGATCGCCTCGCCGCGCCCTAGGACGACGATCATCCCGCTGCCGCGGCCGGAGCCGAAGCGCCCCCCGCCGGAGCCGCAGCGCGCGCTGCCGATCCGCTCCGTCCTGCCGCATCCGTCGTACTACGACCTGCCGCCACTCTCGTCGCTCCCGCCGCTGCGGGATGTGCCGAAAGCGCCGTCGCCGAGCTCGACGCCGCTGCCGCGCAGATCAGGTGGGCCGCCGGCATGGACACTCGCCCGCCCCGTCAGCTGTCGTCGAAGCCGTTGGCGCCGCAGCGCAAAGTGCCGCAAGCGCCCCGCCCGCGCACGAACGTGACGATCATGCCGGACGATATCCGTACTGAGTGAGGAGCCTACGATGCAGCTGCAGATGTTCGATCCCCGCTTGACGCCGACCCGCACCGCAGAAATGCTCGGCGACGTCGGCCTGTGCCGCGCGATCGACAGCATGCGACCGCGCCGCCGTCGCAACGGCAACTGGCCGTACGTCGAGCGGCTGTGCGAGATCGAAGGCAAGCCCGCATGGGCCGTCGACGACAATGGCCGCCGCTTCGTTGTCCTGAACGGGATCATTTTTCGGATGCGCGATCTGGTGCTCGCGGAAGCCAAGATCCGCGACGCAGCGCTGCAGGCCTTCGCCCGCCTCGACGAAGGCGTCGCCGCATGAGCCGCAAGGACGACGGACGCATCCTGGTTGCGCTGCGCGACGGGCTGGCCTTCCGCTACAAATTCGGCACATCGGCCGGTTGGGGCAATTCGTTCGGCCACTGGTACATCGAGCATCCTGACGGCCGGCGCCGATACATGGACTGGCCGTGCATCCGCCGTCTGCGGGACGGCGGCATGATCGAGCATACCTCCGACGAGTTGAACTACCCGAGCGACTGCGAGACGCGCGGCATCCAGAACTGGACGCTGACGGAGGCCGGCCAGGCCGCCGCCGCGGCGGTCCCGGCGATCACGGACGACGAGATGTTCGCCAAGCGTAAGGTGACGCCGCCAGAGAAGCTCGAAGCCGCCCGCCACAAGTTGAAGGCCCGCAAGATCGCCGGGGTGCTGACGTTCAACAGCGCGCGCATCCGCGATTGCCGCGTCATGTTTGAGGGCGGCGGCAAGACGCTGACGAGGGCCTACGCGTCGACCTACAGCGGCGAGATCCCGGACGCCGTCATGGCGCTGCTGGCGCCGCACCTCGAATCCTTCGTCGACGTCGACGGCAAGGAGTCACTGCGCATCACCGAAGCCGGCATCGCGGCCACCGCGCGCAAGCGCCGGGCCTGAACGGAAAAATGCTCGCGGCGAAGGAACTGCTGCTGACGCCAGCACCGCTGCATCTGCTCGTCGCGATGTCGCGCGGCGCCCCGCTGCACGAGTGCGTGCAGGATAGATGGTTCGTCATGGAGCGCCCGGGCCGGGGTTTCCAGCGCGTTCACACGCGGGGCGTCAACGTATTGCGTAAGCTCGCGCTCATCGAGCGGAGAAACGATCTTACCTGGCACGTATCCGGAGCTGGCCGCGCGTGGCTGGCCGCGAATGGAATTGCGGCGAATTTGGAGAAACCAGAAATTTATTCGTGACCGGACTGGGGAAGTAACGGGGGCTGTCAGAGAAAATGCCGTACGCGTGACGCCGTCACTTGTGACGCTCGGCAGCATCGAAGGTGCTCTGAGGTGTAAGATAGCGTGCGATAGGTTCGCAACTAGCTCGCCCCGCTGCGGCGTGATGTCGTCTAAATCCGACAATCGCGGGCCTCGATGCCGGATTGTCGTCTATATCAGACACGCGACGGCCGCCCGCACCAAGGACTGGCGACGGCCTTTCAAATCTAATGATGGCAATAATTACGCGCTCAGCGCTTCCGCTGTGGCAGCCACTGTCGGTCGTCGGGAATGATCGTCACAATGGTGCCGCGCTCGATTACGTAAGCGTTGCCGCCTTTGCGCAGGATCTTGGCGCCGCACGCGGCCGCGTTGCCGGCGATCGAGAGGATCTCTGCCTATCGGATGATCGCGTGGTCGGAGTCGCGGATGTCTGACTCGATCAGGCCTCGCGCCACTCATCATGTTGCTGGCGTACATGACGCAGAGCGCCAGCGCCACGAAGGGCAGGCTCATTCATTGATGAGGATCAGATCAACCAGAGCGCCCGTTGCAGGGCCGACAGTCCTCAACGTTTCGTCTCAGGGAGCTCCATTATACAGAGCGTAACGGGCGACATTTTCCAGACAGTCCTTCGCCCTTTTTTGAATTTCAGGAAGCACGTCGAAATCCATCGCAGCTTGCATTTGACACCACAAGCCCGCACAGTGAAGTCATGAGTGAGACTAATGATACAGCCAAACTGTCCGATAAAGCCATAGCGACGCTCTCGGCGGTTGCAAATGGGCATTGGTCGTATTGCGATGAGCGCTCTTTGGCAGAACTGCGGTCAGCCGGCTTCATCGAAGCAACTCGGACTATCATCGGGCGTGATTCCTTAGGGCTTGTTGTTTGTCGTTCTTATCGAATCAAGGGAGCATCCACTCTGGATGCGTAACATCGAGAACAGATCCAAAACCCGTGATCCGACTTTGATTGAACAGTCGATCCTTGATTTCACCCGCATCTACGAGACTGTCGCCGAAGACGCGGCTGGGATTCGGCCAAGCTTGGACAGAATGATCGGGTTCGGCGGCACGGTCTAACCGTCGCCGACCATATCCGCCGCCGACGTTCGCGTGGCAGCCGACGAACCAGCGCTGCTCGACGTCCGGGGGCCCCCGCCTCCCCTCTTCACGGTGCGCGTCCAGAACGTCGCCTCGAAATCCTCGCGGTGCGCCGCGCTTCACGATGCCACATGCTGATCAGCCCGACATGAGCGGGCCGTGTACGCCCTGCGGCTGAAGAAGATGAATATCTCGTCGCGGTCGTCTAAACTTTCAATCAGCCACGTGTATCCGAAGGCGATGCCTGTGATCCTCACCACGCCCGAAGAGTACGAGACTTGGCTCCTCGCCCCCTGGGACGAGGCCAAGACGCTGCAGCGGCCCCTGCCTGACGGCGCACTGAAGATCGTGGCGACGGGCGAGAAGGAAGATCCCGCACCGGCCGCCTAAGACTGTGCATCAGACGGCGCGGAACAGGTGGACAAGCCGAAGCCCTGCCGATTCCGAATCCCTGTCCCGTGCTAACCGCCCGGAACGAGCGAGGGGGCGAAAGGATTCGTCCCGGCAGGAGCGATTTCGATGCTGATGACCAAGGTAACGCGACCGGCGATCCGGACGCTGCGCGGCTGGGCGATCTCGGTGTTGCAGGAAGCCGGCGCGATCCGCGAATGCGAGGAGCACGGCTGGATGCAGGACCGCGCGGATCCGCACGCCCGCGAGCGCGCCCTCGCCGAAGCCCGCCGGGATCCGCCGGCCGGCATCTCTGCAGACCAGGCGGTCGCGGAAATCCGGGACGTCCTGGACTCGATCGGTGACACCTGCCCGGAGTGTCCCTCCGTGCTCGGGTAGGCGGTCACTCATAACTCGAGCTGCTGCGAGTGAAGGCGCGGTCTGCTATGCCCTTACCGGCGGCGCAAAAGACCACATGGCCAGCAGCGGAGATTCAATCCCGGCTGAGGACGTCTTAAAGACCCAGTCGAGATAGACACCACGATGATGTACGGTCATGTTCGCCCCCCGGGGAAGTCGCCCCACAGTGAGGACGTCATGAAAGCGCGATTTATTATCGCCGTGGCAGCAAGCTTGCTCCTGCCGAATATGTCTCAAGCTTCCGAAATCAAACTCCTTGCGTCCCTTGCAATGAAGGATGCGTCCCTCGAATTGATCCCGGAGTTCGAGCAGGCCACAGGTCACAAGGTCTCTGTGGCGTGGTCAAGCACCCCCGATGTCCAGAAGCGCATTGCGGCCGGCGAAGCCGCCGACTTGATCATATTGGGCGACAGCGGAACGGAAGAGCTGATCAAGCAAGGCAAACTGGTCGCCAGCAGCCGCGTCAATTTCGCGAAAGCGAGTATCGGAGTTGCGGTGCGCGCTGGTGCGCCTGCGCCCGATATCAGCTCCGCAGACGCCGTGAAGCGGTCGGTACTGGCAGCAAAATCCGTCGCCTACTCGGCTGGAGCGAGCGGCATCTATCTCGTCAGCATGTTTCAGAGGCTTGGCATCTCCGATCAAGTCAAATCGAAAACGGCCACGGTAAAGCCGGGCGAACCGGTAGGCGAGGTGGTCGCGCGCGGCGAAGCCGAGATCGGATTCCACCAGCTGAGTGAGCTCATTCCGGTGAAGGGCATCCAGATTGTTGGACCGTTGCCAGCAGAGATCCAGAACATCACCGTATACTCGGGCGGCATTCATAGCGCGACGAAGGAGGTGGACGCCGCCACGGCATTGGTCAAATTCCTCACCGCACCGGCCGCTGCACCGATCATCAAGAAGCATGGCCTAGAACCAGGCTGATCGCTTTTCCCGTAATTTCGACGCGACGTCGCTTAAGGATCAAACCGGCGTCGATCTCATCGATGAGGCGGTCCTGCCTGGCTCCCAAAGCCCGATATCTTCGCCTTCATGGCACACGCCTCAGAGCGCCTCTTCCGTCCGGCTGCGCCCGGGACCAGACACCCGCAGGCGAGTGAGCTCGATCCACGCCAGCGCGGCGTCGATCCATCTCTGCCGTTCGGCGCCATCGGCTTCGGTGGCGAGCTTCATCGCCGCAACCGCCTCGCGCTCGGGGTCGTACTCGATGTCCATGGGGCGGAAATATAGTCGCAAATCGTAAACGGTCGGTCCTCGACGCTACCGTAGGAATCCGGGGCGGCGACGCAAACGCTGGCCGCGCTCCTAAGCCTCGGGAAGCGCCACGCCCGTCATCTCGCCCAATCTGGCGATGAGCTGGTCCTGGAATTCGGGATCGGCGGCCTCGCTGGCCGGCTCCTCCCGCCGCATGTGATGCCAGTAGCGACCGCTGACCAATGCAGCCGGCTCGTCGCTTACGGCCAGCCAGGTCTGGGTCCGCTGTCCAGTCTCGAGGTCCACCGGCGCCCCCGGGCCGCCCATTCTTGTGCGCACCCAGCCGGGATCGACCGCGTTGCTCAACACCTGGGGCCAGCGTCGCGCCACGGCGAACGCCAGCGCGACGACCTGCAGCTTGCTCTCGGCGTAGGCCTTTGCCGGATCCCAGCTCCGCTTCGTCCAGTCGAGATCACGCAGCGAGCCCTCCCCGCCGCGGTGCAGGCCGCTGCTGAGGTAAACCAGCCGAGCTGGACGCTCGATCAGCGCCGTCAGGATGTACGGCGCGAGTGTGTTGACCGCGAGGACGCCGGTGTGACCCTCGGGTGTCGAGCCGCGGCTGCCCTCGGTGTAGATCCCCGCGTTGTGAATGATCGCGTCCATGCGCCCGATCGCGTTGACCTGGTCCGCGATGCTCCTGGTCTGGCCGGCGCTACGGAGGTCGCCGATTACGATCCCCGCCGCCCGCGGCGCGAGTTCGCCGATGCTCGCCGCGCGATCCGCCGAGCGGGCGTGCAGCACCACGCGATGACCGGCATCAAGAAGCGACTGCGCCGCCGCGCGACCGAGCCCGTCCGTGCTGCCGGTGATGAAGACGAACGCCACTTGATCCTCCTCCCCTATCGGTTCGCCAGCCACAGGAGCACGCTTAGCACCACGGAGATGATGAGCGAGGTCGTCAGCGGAAGGTAGAAGGCAAAATTCGGCCGCTCGACGTAAATATCGCCGGGTAGCCGGCCAAGCCCGAACTTGCCAAGGACAGGCCAAAGCAGCCCAGCGGCGACCAGCACAAGTCCGAAGATGATGAGCGTGCGCGACATCTAGCACCTCCATCGGCCTTGCGGCCCTTACAGTGACATCGCGAGACTTCGCTGCTTCAGCACTGCTGATTTTAGTTGCTGAACCACAACAGGAGCTGCTTACCTGAAGAACAGCATCCCGGCGCCTGCGGCGACGCAAGCGACGCCGGCGACACGCGCGATCCACCGTCCGAACGGGACCAGTTTTTCCAGAAGAACAAGCAGCGCCAGCACAGCGATCCAAAGTACGTTCATAACCCCGCCCACGAACAAGAGCGCCATCAGAGCCCCGCAGCAGCCGATGCAATATGCACCGTGGCGAAGGCCCAAGAGCAGACAGCCCGGCAAATCGCGGCGAAAGCCGCCGTAGCGCATCAGGAAACCGATCGGGCTCTGGCATCGGGCGAGGCATACGTCCTTCAGCGGGCTCCATTGGTAGACGCCCGCCGCAATCAGCACGATGCCTCCAAGGACATTGCTCGCGCTGGCCATCCGGGAATCGAGCAAAGCCGCCCGTTCGATCATCCATTGGACCAGAGTGGCCGCGAGTGAAAAACCCATCCAGGCCAGAAAATAGCCCGCGGCAAACCAACCCGTCGCCACGAGCGGCTTGCCCTCAACGTTTCCCTGTCGACCCACGCGCGCGTACATGAGGATCATGGGTGCTGCCGAAGGCGCCATCATGCCGATCATCATGACAGCCCACATGACAAACACGAACGCGAATTCGATCAATCCCCAGCGCGCGTTCGCCGGTGCCATGAGTCCCAGGCCGGCCGGAATCATGCGGAACCCGGTCATGTCCATGCCGCCCATGTCCATGTCGGCCGCGAGCCAAACCACGTAGCCCCAGGCCAGCGCCGCGGTCGCGCCGAGCGCACCGGCAACAAGCAGGCGATCTCGCTGCAATACCGCTTCCAGTGCGCTGTCGGTCATTTGCTACGAACGTCGTCGGCGCTGCCGACGGGCTGCTTCACGATATTACGACTGACTTGTCCATCGGATCGGCGCGTAGTGGCCGTTCTTGCCGGAATTATCCCACCGCATGCCGTGATCGCTGAAATTGTTCCCCGATGCTCCCATGGCAAGCGCCAGTTTATCCGGGCTAATCGGATGACCGGTGTTTGCCCACATCTCGCCGCTTGGATGCGCGGTCGGCAGCGGATCGACCGACATGTGCAGGATACCCGGAATTTCCGCGGATCGTGTCTTGCCCTCCACGCGGTATGTGATCGGCACCTTCTTCACTCCGAGATTCTTGCCGATCAGCGGCGCAAACGCCGCCATGGGCCCTCCGGCAGCGCCAGTAAAGATCGCACCGAGGGCCTCGGCCTGCTTGTCGTCGGCACGTTCATCGATATAGGCAGCCACCGACCAGTTGCCTTCTGCCATCGGCCCAGGCGTCTGGATCGCGAGCGCAACATTGAGGCCGTCGAGCGCAACGCTGCCGTACTTGCCGCTTTCAATGTGGAAGGCGACCGGCACGTTGCACACCCCTTCTGTTGGCCTTGAAGTCAAAGGGGCCGCCTTCGACACGAGGCACGGACAGACGACGCTGCAACTGCAATTCTCGAAATAATCGCCGGAAAGCTGCCATTGAACCTGGTCTGCCATAAATCCCTCCCTGTCAGCGCGGAAGCAGGACCAAACGTGCACAGATGAACTTCTTGGACGTCCTAGGCTCTCGAGAAGACTATCATGTTTTTGTGCGACCGAAAGACTGGATGCGGATGCCCCTGTCGCGCTGACCCGAACGTCTCCCTGCACACGAACGGCAATGGTCCGACCGATTGTGAGAGGGTTGAAGCTTACTGAGGTACGGTCATGAGTTCGAGCACATGGCCGTCAGGGTCGCGAAAATAGACGCCGCGGCCGCCGTTCCAGTCGTTGAGCTTGCCGTCCTCGAGGCCCCACGGTGCGCTGCCATAGGCGAGCTTCGCCTCGCGAATGCGGCCGAAGATGGCATCGAACTCGGCATCACTGACGTGGAAGGCGTAGTGGTGGCTCTCGAACTCCTCCTCGTCGTCAAAAAGGAGCGTGAGCGTGTCGTTGATGCGTACCGGCGCGAAATGGCCGCCTTTTGGATCAGGATGGAGGCCAAAAATGCGCGCAAAAAATTGCGCCGCTGCCTTCTTGTCGCGGGCAGGGACGATGGTGTGGTTGAGGGTGATGGTCATTGGAAGACCTCTCGCTAACGACGCCGCAGACTTATCGGCTCGAGACGGAGACCGGCACCCTGCGCCTTTAACGCGCCCTAAGCCGACTTTCGCTGCGGCTTGGCCGCCGTCTTCTTCGCCGGTGCTTCCTTCGGCTTCTTGCCTTCGATCGGCATCAGCATTTCACGCTGTCCGGATGCCGCCTTGCGCGGCTTCTTGGCAGGCTTGGCCGCCGTCGTCGGCGCGGCCTCCTTGCCCACCGATCGCCGCAGCGCCTCCATGAGGTCGACGACCTTGCCGGCAGCGGGGCGCTCCTTCGGCGTGATCGGCTTGCCGGCACGCTTCTGGTTGATCAGGTCGATCAGGGCGGTTTCGTATTGATCTTCGAACTTGTCCGGCTCGAAGCGCCCGGCCTTCTGGTTCACGATGTGCCTGGCGAGATCGAGCATGTCCTTGGTGACTTTGACGTCCTGGATCTCGTCGAAATACTCCTCCGCTGGCCGTACCTCGTAGGGGTAGCGCAGCAGCGTGCCCATCAGTCCCTTGTCGAGCGGCTCGAGCGCGATGATATGCTCGCGGTTGGTCAGCACCACCCGTCCGATCGCGACCTTGTCCATCTCGCGGATGGTCTCGCGGATCACGGCGAAGGCATCGTGGCCGACCTTGCCGTCCGGGCGAAGGTAGTAGGGCCGGATCAGGTAGCGCGGATCGATCTCGGCGCGGTCGACGAACTCGTCGATCTCGATGGTGCGGGTGGATTCCAGCGCGACGTTCTCGAGCTCCTCCTTCGAAACCTCGATGAAGGTGTCCTTGTCGAGCGCGTAGCCCTTGGCGATGTCTTCATTGGCGACTTCCTCGCCGGTGTCGGAGTCCACCTTCATGTACTTGATGCGGTGGCCGGTCCTCCGGTTCAGCTGGTTGAACGAGATCTTCTCGGACTCGGACGTGGCCGGGTAAAGCGCGACCGGACAGGTGACGAGGGACAGACGCAGGAAGCCTTTCCAGTTGGCGCGCGGGGCCATGATACGCAGAACTCCTTTGGGGCGGCTTGGATTCAAGACGATTTAATTGCTCTGGTTCCGACAATCCGCCGGGCCCGGCCGCGATTCATCGTCAACGGCCCCGCTGCGCCAGGCGAAGCCGCAGTCTGCCCTGACTCTCAGCGAACAAAGAGGGAACGTTGGGCATGTCCGCCGCAGCCGAGACCCCCGCGCCCGCCCCCGACGACCCGGAGGCCGCCGCCGACCAGGCCATCGCAGCGTGCGGCGGCGACGCCCGCGAAGCCGTCAAGGCGCTGATCGTGGCGAACGGCTTCCTCGAGGCGCAGGTCGAGGAGCTTCGGGCTTCGGTTTCTGCCGGCTACTCGCGCGGCAAATTCGACGCCCCGCGCGATCGAAAGGATTGGTACGACTGAGATGTCCCAGGTCACCTACTACGTCGCCCTGCCGTTCGTCGCGGCCGACGACGGCGTCGCTGCCGGCGAGGCGGTCGAGTGCTTCAATCCGAACGCGGCCGTGATGAAGGCGGAGGCGCTGTCGCGGAAGCCCGCCTGCGTCGGCGCGGTCGCCTTCTCCAGGACGGGAGATCCGGCCACGGGCGATTTCGGTGACGCAACCGTGATCCGTAAGTTCGGCGACGTTCCCGACGATCTCAGCGCACTGTGAAGCTCGACTGCCTCGCAACAAGCCTGTGCTGGGCACTTTGAACAGGGCGGATCCATCTTCCGCAGCGCCATCCGCCGAACGCCTCCACGCGGCTACCCTTGCCATAATCCGCTAGTTGGCTACCTCCCGTCGCTCTCCTGCCGCGCTGAAGAACGGCAAACGGAAACCGCTGTATGATTGTGTCTGGTACAGGTTTAGATCATCAATGACGACAGCTTCACTTCGAACTCGAGAGGAACAACGTGGCAAAGATCCAGGCCGAGCCCGTCCGCGATCCCAAATCCGATCATCTTCTGACCCCGCAAAACTGCGTTCTGGTCCTGATAGATTACCAGCCCGAGCAGTATTCGACCGTGACCTCATCCTCCCGTGAGGAAATCACCCTCAATGTGGTTGCGCTGTGCAAACTCGCTCAAGCCTACAGCATCCCCGTGGTGCTCTCGACGGTCGCAGTGGGCATGGGCGTGAACGAAGGCACGATTCCGGCGATCCGCGAAGCTCTGCCGGGAGTGGAAGAGATCGACCGCACAGGCGTCAATGCCTGGGAGGACGAGGACTTCCGCAAGGCCGTCCAAGGCACGGGGCGACGCAAGGTGGTGATCGCTGCGCTTTGGACCGAGGTCTGCCTGGCCTTTCCGACCCTCGACATGCTGACTGAAGGCTACGAGGTCTATCCGGTTGCCGACGCTGTGGGCGGCATCTCGCCGACCGCGCATGAGCGCGCGTTTGACCGCATGATTCAGGCCGGGGCAAGACCCATCACCGCGATCTCCTTCGGCTGCGAGATCATGCGCAACTGGGCGCGCGGAGATTCCGACAAGCTGCGACAGGTCATGAGGTGGTATTTCCCGGACCATCGCCGTCTGCACCAATCAGCCTAAGGGACGCGAAGGTTGTATGGAAAAGGTGGCGCTCCCGTCTGAGATGAAGGATGAGCGCAGCCCCGCCTTGGGGGCTTTTGGGGGCAGGGGGGCGGAGCTACGCAGGCCGCGCAATGGTCGCAGCCCAGCTAATCAACCCCTCCGCGCCGCGGCCGTTCCGATGGTCGATCCGTCCTTTGAAAATCCGGCCCTGAGTCGTCTATTTTGCGGACAGCCAGCGCTGATCGGGTACGATGCCTTTGGCAGGGTGTCATGGGTAGACCGACAAACGAGAGGCCGATGTGTCCGGCGTGCAAGCACCGGATGGCGCTGGCGCGCATCTCTCCCGGCGAGCGCGGATTCGAATTGCGGACGTTCGATTGCTCCACCTGCGACCGGACCGAGCAAGTCTCGATGTCGGTGGATCCCATGAAGACGGACGCCGTGGGTTGGTTGGCGCGCGAGCTCAAGCCGCCGCGTTGAGCCTGCGCGCCTTGTTTTCGGTTCGCGTCCGGAGAGCTAGTGGCGGCGCTGCGGCCCGTCTTCGACGATAACCTGGCTGACGTCCGGCTCGTCGATGCCGTCGGTCTCGTTGCACTCGCATGGTATACCCGCTCCGCACACGCACCCGAATTCGGAATCCCATGGTTTGTCCGGGTGGTTCTCGCACACCCAGCTGATTCCTCGGCAGATTGGACACTTCGAGTTCATGCCTTCGACAGGCCCTTGAACGACGATGCGCGCAGCAGCCCCTCGGCCGTGATGTCGCGGTACTCGATTTCGGCGACGAACGCCGGCTCGACCCACGTGGCCTTGGGGGCCCGGATCGGCTTCGTCAGCTTCGATTTCGGGCTGACGACGGTGTCGAGTTGCTTCCGGATTTGGCTCGAAACGGTGCGCGACCAGCCGGTGCCGACCTTGCCCATGTAGACCAGATCCCTCCCCTCCTTCCGGCCGAGGTGAAGCGCGGCCACCCCCGTCGGATCCTTCACGAATCCCACGACGGGAAACCGCGCACGCTGCACGCACTTGACCTTGATCCAGGCCTCGTTGCGATCCGAGCGATACGGCGCGTCGGCCTTCTTCGAGATGATACCTTCGTATCCCAGCTTGGCCGCATGTTCGAACAGCCGCGCCCCGTCCCCATCCAGATGGTCGGCGTACATCACGGGGACTGCCAATCCCGTCTCCTCGAACAGTCGCTTCAGGACCCGCTTGCGCTCGATCAGTGGCGCGTAGCGCAGGTCGAAGCCTTCGAGGAAAAGCAGGTCGAAAGCGAGGAAGGTCAGCGGCCCTTGCCGCCCGGCGGCGAGCGCGGCCTGGAGCTCGGAAAAGTTCGTCCGACCATCCTTCACCACGACCACCTCGCCGTCGAAGATCGCACGCTCGACCGGGATGTCGAACGCCCGGGCGATCGCGAAAAAGCGCTTCGTCCAATCGAGACCGGTGCGGGTGTAGACCGTCGCCCGACCCCGGTTCAGGTGGACCTGAACGCGGTAGCCGTCGTACTTGATTTCGTGGAGCCAGTGGTCGCCCGAGGGCGGCTTCGACTTGAGCGTGGCGAGTTGGGGCGGAATGAATTTCGGCATCTCCGAAGGCCGCGAACCTTCGATCGTCCTTGCCAGAAACCTCGTCTGGGTACGCTTCGCCAACTACGCTACTCACAAAAACCCGCCGCGGCCGGATGGGCAACGACGGGCAGTCTACTTCGAATATCCCACGATTTGGTAGCCTAACGGCGGGCGGCATCGTTCGTTCCGGCAGCCGTGCAGCGCCGCGCGCCGGCCCTGCTGGCCACGGGGCCACCGGATCCTCAAGCCCCGGTAAGCGACCGAGCCTTGTGGACGCGCCGCTCTAGGCCGGTTGGATTTCGCTCGCCGGATCGTCCGTCATGTCGTCTTCGGTCAGCTTCGTCTCGAGCCGAAGGCTGTTCAGCTTCGCGCTGCGATGCCGAAGCCTAGTGCCGCGCATCAGCGCGAACCTTAACTGTCCGGCGATCAGCATCTGCAGGATCGGCGTCAAGGCGTCCCACGGGATGCCGATGTTGGCGGAGATCCCGTCCGGACGGACGTCGAGCGACCCGAGCGCGATCGGCTCGAACTCCTTGCGGCGGTCCTCCACGAGCTCCGGCGAGGGCAACAACGAGACCTCCGTCCTGTCGGTCCTCAGCCCGGTCGGCCGCAACATCCTTCCTCGGATCTGCAGGTGCCGGAATTCGTGGTAGGGGTCGACAGGCCGCCGCTCCAGGTTGAGGGAAAACGAGTAGCCCCAGCCCCACCCGTCGATCTCCACCACGTAGTCGACGAACTCCTCGCGCGGCTTGCGCCGGCGCTTCTTCTTCGCAGCCTTTGCCGGCTTCGGTTCGTCAGCCATGGCAACGATTACCCGCCGTCCTGGAACGACGGCCGAGGCTATCCGAGTCGGTCCCGCGCGCGAACCTCTACGACGGGCCCAGGCCCGTCGCCACGATCCCGCGCAGGATCGCCAGGCGGCCCTCCGGACCGACGAGATCGCGAGCGATCCGCTCGAATTCGCCGCGATCCGTCTTGGCGAGATCGTCCCACCATTCGGAAGCCCAGCGCTGCTCGAGCATGTTGCCGAGCGCCAGAATGAACTGCGCGGCCACGACCTCGTCTTCCCGCAGCCGGTCGCGCAGCAGGGGCACGGCGCCGGCGGCTTCGCCGATCGCCGCCGGCCGCGAGCTTTCGTGGTCGACGGCCTCGCCGATCTTCTCCTCCATGAAGTCCAGGAGGTCGAGCACGAAGGCGGCGAAGTCGGTTCGGCGGGCGGATGTCATTGGGTTGCTCCGTTCGGTTTCTGTCCAGACCGTGTAGCCGCCGAAGGTTTCACATGGGTCTCATCGAGAAGGGAATCGATGGGCCATGGCGCGCAGCGGCAAACTTTGTTGACGCCCTGACGAGTTAGCTTCCCTTAGCTCAAATAAATATGCGGAGAGCATGCTCGATCCCGCCTCCCCTCGAAAGGCAGACGTGAATCATCGAAATACCTGGGAATCCCTCAACAGATCCTAGGTTACTGGCTGCTTCCCCAACAGTGCCGATGCCAGAACGATCATGGCCATCGTGTCGCGCCCGCAATAAGCGCGCAATGCAGCATCGATGGCCTGCCGACGCGGTTCACCAGTGTCTGCCGCGATCGCCTCGCGATAAGCCTTCTGAGCGCTGCCTCCGTCTTTCACCTCAAGGCCCGCATAGTCGAGTTCGGCAGCAACTGTTGGCAGGACGGCCTTAATCGACCAGCTGCCGCGTTGATCCCGGTGATACCAGTTAGCCCGCGTCACCGGCAGCAGATCGACCACCCGATCGGCAATGGCGCGAAGCCCCTCCTCGAGATCCGGGAACACATCCGCCAATTCGACGATACACCTCTTTTCGAAGCTGGCACTGTAGGCGATCACCGCGCCGGTCGACGGGATCATGTCGACCAGTGCCTCGGCACAGGGGCGACGCGGGTCGGTGCCGTCGAGGCTCAGGAATTCCCGATGCTCGATGTCGCAGCTCTCTTGCTCGATATGCGCGGAAAACTGGAAAGGGATCGATTGATGGGGACGCGTGCCGCGCCAGCGCGGAACCGGGAACCCAATCGTCTCAAAGTCGAGCCAAGTCCGCGGATAGGCCCAGCCATCCATCGCCGCGCGCGCACCTTCGGCATCGTGATAGACCTCTCCTGTTCGGGTCGCATCGTAAACCCTTCGGTCAATCACGCGCGTCAGTTGGGCAGGGTCAATGGCGAGTAGGTTAAAGATGCCCTGCGCAAGCCACCGCTTACCGCTGCCGTTGGGCAATACCGTTACGGGCCACTCCGGTCCTGGAGGCAGCGCTGACGCGGACAAGTCGAAGCGTTGAGATGGTCTTTTCATGCGATCGTACCGACTTAGTCTGCAGGTGATATTACTATTCGCCCGGTGTTGAGATCTCACCGGAATCCGTGATGAAAAATAGCGGAGCGCTTTCTTTGTCAGAAAAAGCCGCGGCCGTGAGCGGGCCCCCAAAGCAGGCACCGGTATCGATGTTCAACCGGTTTGACTGCAGGTCCGGTTTCCGAGAGCGAGTTGGAGTGTGCCCGTGCACCACGAGGACGCCGTGATCTGCTTCGGAAGACAGAAACGGCTCTCGCATCCACAGCAGGTCCTCTGCTGATTGTGATGATAGCGCTACGCCCGGCCTGATTCCCGCATGCACGAATAACCGGTGCGGGTCCCTTGTCTGCAGCGGCAGGGCGCGCATCCAGTCAAGGTGCTTGGGAGGCAGGTCGCTCGGGTCATCCACGCCGTAGCTCTCAAGTGTCTGTTCGCCGCCGTTGCCCCACCACGTCATGAGATCGCGATCCGAGCGGTGCTTATCGGCGGCCCGGATCAGCATTTCCTCGTGATTGCCCCGCAGGCAGATGAAGCGGTCGCTCTGACCGATTTGCCGCCCAATCAAGAAGTCCAGGACATGCTTGCTGTCAGCCCCCCGATCAATGTAGTCGCCGACAAAGAGAAACCGAGCCCTCCGTCCGGCACCAGTTCCTTCGCAGGCCGTAAGAAGTGACTGCAGCTTGTCGAAGCATCCGTGAATATCGCCGATCGCAAACGTGATCAAATTCAAGGCCAAATCTCGGAAAGTGTGTATCGGGTCAACTACGGGTTTCTAAATCGGATGCCGGTGCCAGATCTTTGCGTTTCTTTGATTCTCATACTATTCGACGAACCTCTAAGGGCAGTCGCCACTGAAAGCAAAGACAGCAGTATCTGTGTCCGAAAAGCCACTGTTAATCTTTCCTTGAAAATATCCGCAATTTCTCGGGCCCTGAATTGAATCTCTGGGTATCGATACCTAGTCAGGAATTCCTACCATTGACCTCCTCCCCTCGATGCGCGGTGTTCTGGTTCGTTGCCGAGCCTGGCGCCGAGTCGAAGCCCTCGCGCATAGCTGGCTACTTTTCAGAAATTCCGTCGGATTTGAGCTTGTTGCCGGATCGATACTACAACCTCCCGCTCTACAAGGACGAGATCTGGCCCAACGTGCAGGCCGCCTTCGGCTTCGTCGGATTTCGCGACGAGGCCTATTTTCCGTCCGGCAACGTGAGCTGCCGGCCGGACGGGTCTGCGAGCTACCTCATTGACCCCGCGCTCAACACCAAAGCGTTTCTCGATGTCATTTCGGCGCAGACCGGGACGTCACTCGCGCAGGCGAAAGTGACGCTCAAGGATACGCGCGCCCCTGGGCGCATCGGGGCCCCAATTGCCGAAGATTACGATGCACACATTGAGTTCGGCCGTTCGGCGACAGAGCGGCCCAAGCCGAAGTTGGGCCCTCTGGTCGAAGATCGGGCCTACGGCGCGATGTTGGGTCTCGCCGTTGGAGACGCCCTCGGCGTGCCGCTGGAATTCTCCGAGCGGGATTCCCTGCCGCACGTGTCCGAGATGATCGGCGGCGGCCCATTCGGACTCAAGCCGGGAGAATGGACCGACGACGCCAGCATGGCGCTGTGTCTAGCCGATTCGCTGATCGCCCAAAATGCGCTCGACGAGATCGACCTGCTGAACCGCTTCGCGCGGTGGTGGAAGCAAGGCGAGAACAGCGTCAACGGTCATTGCTTCGACATCGGGATCACCACGCGGCAAGCTCTTGATCGCTTTATCAGGCTCGGGACCCCGGCCGGGAGCGGTCCCCACGACAAGAATCAGGCCGGAAACGGCTCGCTAATGCGATTGGCACCGGTCGCGATTTTTGCTGCATCAGATCTGACTGAAGCCGTGCGTCTGGCGCATCGCCAGAGCATGGCAACCCATGCCAACACTCTGGCGGCAAAGGCCTGCGAATTCTTCGCGACACTCCTGGTCGAGGCCATGCGAGGCTTGGACAAGAACACGGTGCTGCGATCGAGGTTCTGGTTCAGCCACGACGAACTCAACGGGATCGCCGCCGGCAATTGGGTCGGCAAGACACGCGATGAGATATCTTCCACCGGATACGTGATCGCGACACTGGAGGCTGCGCTCTGGTGCGTGCACCGCACGTCCTCCTTTGAGGAGGCCGTGATCCTCGCAGTCAATTTGGGTCACGACTCCGATACCGTGGCCGCCGTCACCGGCCAACTCGCCGGCGCCCTCTACGGTCGCGCCGGCATCCCACAGCGCTGGCTCGAAAAGCTGCCCTGGCGAAAGCAGATCGAGGATCGCGCGGCATCCCTGCTACGCGCCGCGAAGCAAGCTCGCAATACGAAAGCCCAATCATGACAGAATTGCCTTCCGGGTTTCGCGGCCGTATCCACCGCGGAACGCAACAGATTGGCGGGACCTGCGTCGAACTCGAAGCCGGCGGGGAACGCATTCTGCTTGATCTTGGGCTGCCGCTCGATGCCGATGAAGTTTCCGAGCCGCTGCTGCCGGATGTGGCGGGCCTACGCAGTCCGAATCCCGCGTTGCGCGCGATCGTGATTTCGCACGGGCACGGCGACCACTGGGGGCTGTTGCCGCTGTGCAAGCCGAGTATCCCGCTGGCAATGGGCGCCGCGACGGCCCGGATCATGAGCGCGGCAGCGCCCTTCGTGCCGAACTTTTTCGCGCCTGACCTCTCCTACGAGTTGCGCGACCGCGAACCTTTCGAAATCGGTCCGTTCCGCGTCACGCCCTATCTGGTCGATCATTCGGCCTATGACGCCTATGCCCTGCTGGTCGAAGTCGCCGGCCGGCGACTGTTCTATAGCGGCGACATTCGCGCCCATGGCCGCAAGGGAGGATTGTTCGAGAAACTCGTGAACCATCCGCCCCAAGGCATCGATACCATGCTGATGGAAGGCTCCAGTCTCGGCCGGCTCGACGAGGATGCGCGCTTCCCTACGGAATCCGAAATCGAAGCGAAGCTCGTCGATAGCTTCAACCCGCCCGGCTTTGTTGCAATCTCGGCCTCGGCGCAAAACATCGACCGGATGGTCAGCATCTATCGCGCCTGCAAGCGTACCGGCCGGACGCTGCTGCTGGATCTCTACGCCATGGAGATTTTGAAGGCCACTGGCAATGCCAATTTGCCGGCGCCGGGATGGCCGAACCTCGCGGTTTACGTCCCCGAGTATCAACGCCGGCATATCAAGAGGACCGAGCGCTTCGATCTTCTTGAGCCCTACAAGGAGGCACGAATTTACCGCGAACACATGACCGAAATCGGCGATAGGGCCGTGATGCTGTTCCGCCCTGCGATGATGCGCGACGCCAAGGAGGCCAATCTTTGGCTCAAGGCTAGGGCGGTGTGGTCGCAATGGGAGGGCTATCTGAAGGAAGGGCCGGGGGCGAAATTGAAGTCCGACCTCGACGAGCTCGGCGTTCCCTTCGAAGTGATTCACACATCGGGGCATGCAAGCATCGGTGATTTGAAACGATTGGCTAACGCGATTGCGCCAAAGGCCCTCATTCCCATTCATACGTTTGAGGGTAATAAGTTTGCCAATTTTTTTCAGAACGTCACCCGCCGGGCGGATGGCGAATGGTGGAGGGTCTAAGCGTGGGTAAATTTAGGCGTGGACTGCGGCAGGAGGCGGTTCTCTGCCTCGACAACTTGACGAACGCGCAAGGCGACAATTGGTGGAAGGATTTACTTCGTCTCTGGACGCCAAGTGGATGTGGTGATGGATTGCGGCTGGCCGTTCGATTCAACACGCTGGATTTCTATTACAAAGGAAGTTGTGTCGCGCACATCAGCTTCTCGCCAGGAAAACGAAACGTGCCAGCGACCGCCCGTGTCATATGTCATGTCCAGTTCATTTTTGAGAGCAAAATCCCTGGGAAGGAACAGGCACTGTTCGACCCCCAGCAGGGACTTTGGAAGTGCAATGAATTGACGAAGGTTCGAAAGTTCGAAGAGATCATAAATTATATCCGGCGCTGGCAGGACAAATCCACTCAGACCGGAAAACGGCTCAAGGCTGACGAGAAGGCCGGTGTGGATGCTATTGTTGGCAATAGCGGGAACGTCATCGATCTGGAGATGGGGCTCCCCGCATGGGAATGGAAGAAATCCGCATTGCGAATGGACCTTGTTTCGCTCGAACGGAACGGTGATCGCATTCAAATTGCGTTCTGGGAGGCAAAGACGTTCGATGACAAACGGCTCAGAAGTGAAGAAGGGGTGCCTGAAGTCATTGGCCAGTTGCTCGGGAAAGATCCGGAGCCGGGTTACGTAGACTACGTCAAGCACGCAGATCATGAGCCCGACATTAGGAACGCCTATGCGGAGACATGCGTCATCCTCGAACGTCTTCACAAGATGAAATGCGCAGTCGCGTCCAGCAGTTCGGCACCCACGTCGCTTCATCCATTGATTACCGATGTCGCACGGTTGGCGAGAGAGGAAATTCCGAGCAGATTGGTTGTCAGGGGCCAGCCCGGCCTCGTTATTTACGGCGACCGGAAGGACAAGGTGATCGAGAACGACATCTTTTGGCCCCGGCACCGCGAAGCGATTGCGGGAGCGGGGATCACAATCTTTGTAGCGCAAAACTCAAAGGGCATGACATTGCCCATTATACCCGGAACGTAAGACAGTTCGGAGCAAGCACGAACGGGGTTTTCATACGATCAAACGATCCACGTGGACGAAGGCGGCCTTGCTTCCCGCACGCCTTTGCCCTCGATCGGCATCTAATTTCGATGGTAACGAACTTCATCAGAACGACGGGAGTTATAATTGCGTCGCCGAAGGCCTAGCCGTCGCGATTACTGGCACTGCGACGGGTCCAAGGCACAGCGCAGCTCGTTGATGGCCCTAGGCCTCGTCAGTTGATCCTTCCGCTACGCCCCACCAAGATCTGCTGCAGGGTCATGGAGCGCAGGAAAATTCATTGATCATTTTCATCGCGAAATGAAATCCTCGAAAATGGCCACGGCTTCTTCAATGTTGTGGCAGACCCAACTGTCTGACGACTGCGCGTCGTGATCAAAAAGTTCCATCCAAAATAGCGGGGGCGCCTGTGGGCATGAGCATCTGCTCGAGGCCGTGCAGCAGCGCCTTTATGCAAACCAAGAAACCATGCGTCAGCGTCGAGAGACAGTCGAACATCCGTTCGGCACAATGAAGACTCGCATGGGAGCGACGCACTTCCTCACAAAACCGCTTCCAAAAGTAGCCGCCGAGATGGCTCTGTCCGTTCTGGCCTACAATCTGATACGGGTTATGAACATACCACCTGATCGATGCGGCTATGAGTGCCCCGCAGCAGCTTGTGCCCTATGTAGTACAGGCGCAACAGCTGGCACCTCAATCAGGCTTTGCCCCGCTTCCGCAGAATGCAACCGATTGTCTCCTGCTCAAGGTGGTGGTTCTTCCCATCCGGCGTCGCTCCTCGTGATTGCATCCCGTACTCTTTCAAGGCGCATAGACTGTTCACCAACCGCATTTCTTCAACATGGGTACAGGGCACTTCAAGCAGGCGTGGACTCGCGAACACCAATGAAAGAACTTGCGCACGGGAAACCGCTACGTTGATGCGATTGAGACTAAAGAGAAAGTCCACACCCCGCGGGATTTCATCCGCGGATGAGCTTGTCATCGAAACCAGGCACACTGGTGCTTCCTGGCCCTGAAACTTGTCAACCGTCCCTACCCGCGCCTCGGGCGGGAGGGCTGCCTTGAGTGCGTTTACCTGCAGGTTGTAGGGAGCGACCACAAGGATATCGCCCAACCCGATGCGTCTTTCTTTGCCGTCCCTGTCCCGGAACCTCTTGCCCAGGAGCGTTTGGATCTCCTCACGGACGGCAGCGACTTCTTCAGGTGACAACTGGCTGTTCCCGGCATGCGAGACTTCGATCAGGTGGGCGCCGGACAGGCCGTCAGCCGGTTCTCCGAGGATTTTCTGACGGGCAGCGCCCTCGTCGCTGATCAATCGTCCCTCATAGATGATGTCGGAGATAAATCCGCAGACTTTGGGATGCATCCTGCGAGATACCGGAAGAAAGATTCCTCGATCCGCCGGAACGGTGTTGTGGCCCGCGAGAAGATATTCAAGGGCTGAAAACCCGCTCTCTCCAGGATGGGCCCCCTGGATCGGCTGGGAAAGCTGCATGGGATCGCCTACCAGGACAACGTTTTTGGCACACGTCGCCATCGCCACAATGTTTGCAACTGAAACCTGGCCGGCCTCATCTACAAACAGGTAGTCGAAGCTCTTGTCGAAATCGTTGCGAGAAAACAGCCAAGCCGTACCGCCGACCACCGAAGCCGTGAAAAGATCTTCATCATCATTTCTTTCTGTTTGAAGAATTATGTCCCTGTAGAGACCTTCGAACTCTTCACCTCCCTTTTTGGCTACGCTGATGGCTTTACCAAGCTCTGTCGCACGGTCGATCACTGCACACAGGAGATTGTCGACGGCCTTGTGACTGTTTGAGGCAACAGCAACACGTTTTCCCTGTTTTACGAGTTCGAGGATGGCGCACGAGCTTACGTAGGTCTTTCCCGTGCCAGGGGGACCTTGAATTGGCAGGACGCTACAATCAAGCGCCAACACCGCCGATACGACTTCCGGGACAAGCTCGTTGTTCGGCTTTACGATCGCAGTCTGCCCCCTCTTGTCTGCGAAGCGGGGTTTGGATTTCGAGATGAAGTCAACGATGGCAGGATATCGTCCGTCATTCAGAACAATGGAATCGACGGCCCGCCCGATGGCGGCCTCTATCGAGTCCGTGTTCAAGGGGCCTCCCGGCAGGATCGAGGTCTGATCCGGAGGGACATCAAAGCGGGCCTTGGAAAATTTGATGGTTGCTGTTCGCTTCGTTCGGTTGATATCCACCAATGTCACGGCCGCGGGCAGTCCATTTTCCGCTACGTGACAGCCTCCGGCCTCCAGCTTCGTTTCCTGCTCGGGGAATTCGTACGCGCGCTCCCACGACCTGCCGCCATCAACGGCGCGGGATCTTGCAACCAGTCCACCTAGGCATTCGAAGTCTTCAATCAGGTCTTCGGCTTCCTTGCCGATCTTGTCGAAAACCGACCACCAGGAAGGCTTTCGTTCCCGATCGTGGAAGTGAAGAAGATCGAAGAGAAGGTCGGCGACGCGATCCCCATGGCGACCGGCAACAATTTTGAGCCGCGCGCGCAGAGCGTCCGCTGCGGCCTGCTCATCGTTGACACTGTCGAGACTAAAGTTGCCGGGACTGCTCTTTGCTCCGACCGACCTCCATGGCATGCCCGCAGGCCGTACCGACGAGATCAGCCAGTCACGGAGTTTCTGGGTCGAAATACAATCGATCCGGTTATAGTCCCGAATCTCCTCCAGAATCCTGGGGTCATTTGTTTCCCGCCAGTTCTCATACGCAACAACGCTTCCGCCGGCCGTTTTGACTTCGCCGGTTCGCGCTTCCATATAGAACGCCTCGAGATTCTTCAGGGAATAGGCGGGCTCGGAAGCAATAAGTGAGCCCGAGACGACGCCATAGAGATCAACAAAGCGGTTTTCTCTCAGCATCTGATCCAGCAGGGCTTCTCCAATGCCGTGGCTGCTGGTCAGTCGCCGCAAAGCTGAAATCTCATATGCGGCGTAGTGATAGACATGCGCATTAGGAGACATGCTCAGCCGGTCGGCAAAGAAGGCCATAAGCTGGCGCAGAGCCTCTCCCTCCTGGGCGCGATCGTGTGCCCAGTAGTCCCGGAACACGCCAACCCCACCATTCTCAAACCAGACACCGTGAAGGTATTCCAGGCCGTCTTCATAAAATGGGTCGCCCTCGATATCATAGAAGATATCGCCATCGTCTGGCTCTGGCAGCAGTGCCAGACCACGATTGGGATCCAATGGCTTAAGTTCGAAGGACGGAGGACCACCAGCCCGTCTTGCTGTTTGCAAACGCGCCTGGATTGCCAGCCTTTGGCGGGTCGTCTCCGCAAGTTTGGGTACACGCTGGGTTAGCTGTCCCAGCTCGCTCATCGTATTAACCCCCGCCGCTGCCAGCTTGCCTCGCTGACTTCGGGAAATTCCAGCCACGAGCGACAGGCTGTCGGTTGCCTCCCATTGTCCTTGACAGTTGTCGCGCCAGCGACAGAGCCCGCACATTTTGACCGGCTCGGGAGATGTTGCTGGCGGAGTGGTTACAAACGTTTCCAGCCGGCTGCGCGCATGGCGGGCGTAAGCGGCATACTCCTTAAGTCGGAATGAAAACCGTTCCCCGTTGCCCAACTCGATATGCGCTTGTTCCGGCTCATGCTCCTGAACTTTGGCCAGGAGGTCGGAGTAGAGGACCAGCTGCAAAATGTGCTTTGGATCCGGCTTGCGCTTCAATTTGGTATCGACGACCTCGTAGGAGAACGCACCGAGCGCTGAGGGCTGTTCAACGCGCACCAGGAAATCTGACCAGCCGCCCCACGGCGCCGCGAAGAAGGCTCCTTGAAATAGGACATCCGGTCCCTGCGCGAGGGCTCCTCGCGTGGCCTGAGCCGCGGAGACCAACCCTCCATCCCGGCCGAATTCGATGACGGAAAAACCGTCCGACTTCAGCTTGGACAGATACCGGGATTCGTGCTCGTCACCCTGCTTCTGCAGAATCTTGACATCTTCTGTATCGTCCACAGGCAGGAGGGCTTCACCCCTTGCGTATCGCAGATCCAGCGCGGTCGCGTGCCTGCACGACATGAACCGCATCAGATCCGATGCGGACAACAGAACTCCCTGCTCCTCAACCTTCATGACGCAACCCCACCGTGTAACTCTAACGTAAGGAGTTGCCATGACAATAGCTGTCACCCCTGAGTCGTCCGGAATGTCCTTCGAAAAAGCGCAGCAACTGTTGGAACTTGCGACCTTTGTCGCAGGCCGGCGCACCGGCGTGACGCTCGACGACATAGTGGAGCGGCTGGGAATCTCCAAGCGCACTGCACAACGCATAATGCACGCGCTGGAGGCCCAGTTTCCGGATGCCGAATCGGGCTTCGACGAGGATGGACATAAGCGCTGGCGGCTTCAGACGGGCGCCTTGCGCGACCTGCTCACCCTCGCCTCCGACGAACTGGCGGCTCTCGATCTGGCAATTGAGACCCTTGAACGAAACGCATTGGGCGTTGAGGCCGCTGAGCTTCGCAGCCTTCGCGAAAAGGTACTGGCTCTTGTGCCACGCAACAAAATTGCTCGCGTGGAGACCGATCACGAAGCCCTGCTTGAGGCCCAGGGCCTTGCCTCACGACCTGGACCAGCCGCGCGCATTCCGCCCGAGATCATTTCGGCGATTTCGACGGCGCTGAAGTCTTCTCAGCGTCTTAAAATCCTCTACCGTTCCCACGGGTCCGCAAAACCAACCCCAAGGGTTGTCGAACCGTATGGCGTACTCATCGGGATCCGACGCTACCTGGTCGCGAGGCCAGCGGGAGACGTCGACGGTCCGCTGCGCTATTACGTGGCGGAGAGAATTCAAAGCGCGGAGCTGACCGGCGAGAGCTTTGTACGCGACCCTGACTTCGATATTGACCGGCACGCACAGAAGGCCTTCGGCGCATTTCAGAATGACGCGGAATATGGCGAGGTGGTCTGGAAGTTTAAACCTGGCGCAGCAGCCCACGCACGGGCCTTCCTGTTTCATCCAAAACAGGTCCTGGAGGACCTGCCTGACGGGTCGCTTATCGTCCGCTTCAGCGCTTCAGGACATCTGGAAATGTGCTGGCACCTCTACATGTGGGGTGACCAGGTTGAAGTCTTGGCACCCGACGCTCTTCGAAAAATGGTCGAGCCGTACCGCAGATCAGACTTTCTCGCCCTGCCTTAGTCGTCCCCGGGCGGTCAGGTTTTGTCATCCCGGTGGTCTATCAAACTGCCGGGCTTCTCCCCCGCCCCGAAAAGTATCGGACTACGGATTCGAATGAATGAAGACGCTCGCTAGGAGAGGGTTCCTTCAGCAACTCTGCGGCTTTGTTGGACTTGCACCGAGCCCCGGTGGCATTTGCAGTCCGGCCGTACCCAAACGCCATAAGCGTCGCATCAGCCAACGCGAGCTGGAGGATGCTGCCGTGCAGCATGCAGCCTGGCTTAACGATGCCAGCCGCGGCGCGAGAGCGGTTTTCAGCGATTGTGACCTCTCGGGGCTCGACTTCCTGTCTCACGAGCCGGAGATCATTGACCTGCAGGGATCGGACTTCACCGCAGCAGACCTATCCGGCGCGAGCGCCAATCAAGTCAGCTTTCATCGCGCGTCCCTGCAGAGTGCACGCCTGTCCTGGTCTCAGCTGAAGCTCCCGATTTTTTGCGGCGCTACCTTGCGAAGGGCTTTGTGCAATGATGTTGTATGGGGCTGGCCATCGCCGTTCGTCCTCACTCCTCCCCCCTCGATCGACGGTTGGCCGCCAAAAGCAACCTTCATAAACACCGACCTGAGTTTCTCGAATTTCGACAATGCGCAGGTGATGGGTTACTTTTCGGGAACGCGATTCAGCAGTTCGTCTCTGGACAATACCGACCTTTCGCATTCGGATTTCGCCGGAATGAAATATGTTTGTGAGAATTCATTCTCTGGATCCACATTGACCCGAACACGGTTCCAACGTGCCTCGATTGAGGGCACAAATTTTCGTTCTGCGCGTCTTTGCGAAGTGGATTTTTTGTTTGCAGCAATCGGCTCAAGGTGCACCTGGCCGCACGATTATGACTTCGCGACGGTCCCGAACAATAAATGATTGGGCGAGCGCTTGAAGCACTCCTGCGGAAACACGGCGCATATCGTGGACAACGGCGATACGCAAATAGCGGCGGATTTATTCATCTCTCCGGTTTGAGCGCCATCGACTGAACATCTGAGGCTACCGACTGAGATCCATGTGCGGCTTGATGGTCGCCAAACCATAAAGAACATGATGAGGGGACGACAAATGCTCCAGGTCTTGATTTCAAAACAAGAAAAGGCAAAGGCCCAGGCCACATTCCGCAGGATTATCGAAGACACCCTACGCTCCCAAGGGAAGCTCAACGTCGGCTATCCAGGGGGTAATGAAACGATCGAACTCTTCTCAGATGGAGATGGCGACGTCTGGTATGGCGGACAGCTTGTGAACAAGGTGGAGATCCCCCGATATTGGAATGCATTCGGCATATTTGATCCTAGTCGTTCGAGTCAGACCATTTCAGTCGAGCTAAACATTCCGATAGATACGAACAGCCAGAGAGTGTCCGGCTTCTTTGCACGAGATACGGCCACCAAGAAACTTTACCTGATGCACAGCGGAAGAATAGGCGGAGGTAAGAAGGGAGTCGGCAAGGACGCGTATCTCTCCTGGAGCAGGAATCGCCTGGCGGGCGCGTTTGATCCGGAAGCAGACAAGGAGCGTTACGGCATCGTAATCGGCGCTCTGGACCCCGGGACGCTGGTTGGCCGCATTCGTCGCTTCACCAAGCAGGTGGCACTGTTCAAAGAGCTCGTGAGGAAAGATCGTCTTGGGCCTGAAGACACAAAGGACGAAGGCATCGACCTCGACGGCTTCACGCCCGAATTCTCAGGGCAGAAGAATGGTTACACGGGCGGAACTCTGGACTACTTCAGCTATCACGGGGACGTCATAAGCGAGCTGCATAAGCGACGATCCGAAACGAAATCGCCTGCCGAAGTTATTTTCAACAACGGGCTGATCGATCTGGGAGTCCGCGTGAACGGCATATTGACGGAAGTGTACGAAGCCAAGACTTCTGTCGGCAGACAGGCACTTTACACAGCGATCGGACAGCTCCTCGTGCACTCTGGAGGCGAGCATAAAACTCGAAAGTTTCTGGTTCTGCCGGGCGACGAAGATATTGCTGATGATGTCGCGAATGCGCTTCGGTCTCTCGATATAAGCATATGGAAATTCTCTCTGCTGCCGGACGGTACAGGCGTGAAAATACAGCCCTGATCGATGAATTTACACTGGGGAGTATCGACATGGCACGTTTGGTGAGGAAAGCCTCGCGCGCGCAGCTGGTTCTGAGCGTCGCAAGCATGGCCGAACATTTCGACTACAGACCATTGTTTGACACGCTGGTGCGTCGCTATGGCGGTCAGTCTCCTTCTGGTTCCATTACCATGCGAGGAAATCCAAAGACCTTCACATTTGGTTGCGAGCTTCCAAAGTCCAAAGTTGCCAAGTTCAAGGCTGACTGGAAAACTGGAATCTCAGATCTGAATTCGAAGCAAAAAGAGAGGCTTTCTCCTGCGATCACTCACGCCCTCAGACAACTGCGCGATCAAATCGGAGCGGAGGACTTCCAGCTGCTGCTCCGGCTGCTCAAGCGGAAGGCAACGGTTGCCTGGTTGCTTTCGTGTGTGGCCGACAGCGGACGGTGATGGGCAGGGTTCACACATTGGATGTGATTGAAGGACCGGGCCGACGGAGGAGCACGGCCCACCCCCATCTTCGCTATCGCGACGCTAGTTGTCTTCTGCCGTCACCTGGCGGCCGGCACGGGCTGAACAAGGCAGCGAATGCCGCCACCGCCTCGCGCAATGTTTGGCGTGCTGAGCATCCGAATTTCGCGCCCGGGAAATGCTTCCGCGAGCGCCATCCGCGCCTGCCGGTCCCTCTCCTTGTCGCCAAATCTGCTGGCAATCACTGCGCCGTTTGGCGTGTACGCGTTGAGGTAGGTCGCGGCGAAAAGGCTGTCCTCTGAGGATGCAATGCGCGGGGCCTTGACAATTTTCAGCCTGAACGGACATCCGCCCGCCTCACTTGTTGCGCCCAGGTGGGTGAGATCAGCATCCCTTGCTTCCGCAGAGGGATCATCGTCCTCACAGGCCTGAACAAGAAGCTCGCCGGATTCCGCTGGAAGGACATAGCCGTCCACATGTCCGCTTGTTATCTGCTCGCCGGCGTCGCCATCCAGCCAGATCACCCTGGTAGCCCCCAGGCGGAGGAGTTCAGACTCGATATCCGCTTCACTCAACTGGGGGTTTCTATTCCTGTTCAGGAGGCAGCTTCGGGTCGTAAAGACAACGCCATTGCGGCCGACAACGAATGCGCCGCCTTCTGCTACGAAACCAGCGTTGATCATCTCACCGCCAAAGAGGTGTCGAGCCGTACCTGCCAGACGATCCCCGGGGCGCTGCGGACGTAATTTTGGCGCTCCCCATCCGTTGAAGTTCAAATCGAGCGGAATCACCCTTGACCCACGAACGATGTACAATGGGGCGATGTCACGCATCCAGATGTCATCGACCGGTGCTTCGATGATCTCAACATTGGCCCCGGGGAATCTCGCCCTGGCCTGACGCACCTGGTGCCGCGGCGTCAGCAGACGAACTGGCTCGAAATCAGAAATTGCGGTAACGACCTGTTGCAGTTCGTCAGCCATCGCGCCCAGCGCCGCACCCCATTCAGGATGAAGACCCCATGCCATCCAGCAGAAGGAGTGGAGAGCCCAGTCAGGTACAAATCCATTGCGCGTCATGCGGCGCCAGCTTGTCAGGATCGAACCCAGCGCCATTGCCTGTTCAAGTGAGCATCTGCATCCTTATGGCCGGCCCGGCCGGGATCATCTCTGACCAACCTCTCGTACATCTTGTCCAGACCCTTGCGCGCGGTCGCCAGGAGGGAACACGGCTCGGACCGGTGATAGAGTTCGAACGGGTTCCGAAAAATCGTAAGCTGGCCGCTCTTGGAAAGCTTGAATTCGGAGTCATCAAGACCGAGCGAATCTCCAACGTTTCCGGGTCCGTTCGCAAGAACTGACCTGAAGTTTTCGCCACGCAACTCCTTGCTCGCCCCAGGCGCGTCAAGGCGATAGCCTCTCATGATTTCGGCGCGGCCTTGGTCTAGCGGCTCGATCGCCCTGATCAAGACAGCACTGCCGAAGCCCTTCCGATCACAGGAGATGTTGATCGCGAGTCCTCCCGCCCAGTACAGGTAGACGTTCCCAGGCTCCTCACACATCTGACCACTTTCAGCTTTGGCGACATCGCTGGCTCCGACAAAGCAATGGGAAAATACATCGTTCTCGTCGTATGCTTCTGTTTCAAGGATCATTCCGCCGGCTTTTTTGCCGTCAAAAATGGTGAACAGAAAGCAACCGACAAGGTCTGGCGCGACCTTTTCGACCCGACGAGCAAAAAAATCGCTGTCGATGCCTTCAAGAAACTGTCGCCCCATGATCATTCTATCCTCCTCCCCCCGCAGTAAAGATGCCTTCGTCAGCTAAAACATCTGCTGGACAACTCGTTGATGATCTCAGCCATGTATGCGGTGTAGAGCTCGGCCCGCTGCTCATAAGAAACGACCGGGTCTGCTGAAAGCAGATCATCCGATGTCACCCTCAACTCGTCGCAGCCCATAAGTACGCTCGAGGAGCCGCGATCGATCGGGCAGCCAGGGTCTTTGCAATCGGAGTCGAGCAGATCCAATTCGGAAAGTGCGTAGTCGACACCAATAACGGTTTCGTACGAATGCTTCAGCAGCGGGACAATATCTGCCCAGTCGAGACTAGATAATCCACACGAACCAATGTCGACCACGGCAATAGATCCGCTTCGGGCCTTGGTGCAGACCGAAGTCAGCACGGTAGACGGTGCGTCTCTTCCACGAACGAAATCTTCCGAATTCAGGCCATCCCTTGGAATCGAGATTCTGTAATAATCGGCAATGGCGCGCTTCGCTTCGGACAGCTGTGAATGGATTGCTCGGCGTAAGCACACATCGCTCCATTGGACGATTACGCGAGCGGACGCTGGCAAGCTATCCGTATCGACCATTCCCAATTGGGCTGTCCAGAAATCAACCGCTGTTTCTGTGGCACGGGCATCCTGCCAAGCGAAAACGGAGATTTCTGACAAGGGGTCGCTCAACAACTGGACTGATGCACCCAAAATTTTGGTCGCGGCCTGAGCAAGGGTTGCGGTCGCAAATCCTTGGATGAATTGTCTTCGGCTCGTCGAGGGTGCTCGCATGTTCAACATGCGGAGCAGTCTGCCAATTGTAATTCCATTGTCAAATAGTTCCAACTTCGTCGGATGAGCCCTGAAACGTCCACTCTCTGCCCTCTCGCTCAATGCTATCCCTGCCGAAGCGTTCGAGATTCATCAAAAGGGACGGACAACATGTGAATCGGCGTGGCCATTTGACGAGGGGGTCAATATTCGTAGCCGAAACAAATGAGTATTCCCGCGATTTCGTGCATCTTCCCTCTGTTCGTTGAAACGCGTTTGTCAGCGCCGTAATCGCGTTCCGGTTACCCCACTTCGGCGCCTGGACGCCTCGATCAAATGATTCTGCAGAACACGATCGGCCAAGGCGGCCAGCAACGACCGGGATGGCTCATCTCAGTTTCCCCGCAGCGCGCCGCTCGAGCGGATCGCGTCTATCGCCAAGTTGCGCTTGTGCCCGGGCTTCGTTGACGGATCGCCGGCCATCCAAGTATTGTGATGCCCGTTCATGCCCGATGCGTGACTGACATGTACCCAGGTTACGTCGCCGGTCCGGTAGCTAACATCGTTGATTGGCGAAAACCGGTCGCCGTAGAGTGATCGGATCACGCTGCGGCATCCCTTAACATAAGCATCCGTGGTGCCGAGCAGCAGAACGAGTTTCACCGAAGAGGGGAGATCGGCGAGATAGGTCCGCGCGCAAGTTTCCACATTGACCAGAATCTCCTCCACGAAGGCCTTCGGCATCACTTCGCCGGTGCAGACGAGCTTACCCTCCTTGTTGGTGCGCGAAAGACTGCATCGCACGAACGATCCAAAGCCGATTTCGGTTTCGGTCTCGACCATCTTCTGGTCGACGGTCTCAGATTTCCCAATGATGCCGAGCAGCCGTAGTTCTTCGGTCAGACGCGGTCGCATATCCTTGAAAGGGATGTCCTCGAAGCGGCCAGTCCGGAACGCATCAGCTTGGGTAAATCCCTTGGAAAACCCTAGGAGGAGAACCGTCGGAGTGGCGGCCCCCCAAGCAGCTGGGTCATTGACCATCCGCCATTTTCCAACCGTTTGCGATTGCTGATCGGACGTGAAGCACCGGCGGCAGGCGATGCGTCCATGGGCCGGAAGGGCAGCAGCGTTGGAAGTGACGAAGGAAGTGGCCATCTTGGATTAGTCTCCGGAATTAGAGTCGTTGGAAGGCGCGTCGCCCTGCAGCGACAGAATTATGGGTACGTGTAAATGGTTGTCAGTTGCCGGTGTTGCCTATGACGAAGCGCCGCTTAAACGGCTCACAGGCGAAAGTGAAGCTCGCCCTCTTCGAGGGCGAGCTTCATGCGATACGTTGCATGCAACTAGCCGGACGCTGTCCGCGCAAAGGGCACCACGTTTGAAGCCCCGGCAATTTCGGGCAGGTCACCGGCACTTTCGTTAGAGAGACGCTCAAGGGGGCGAATCACGTTTTCTTCCCAAAGAGCGGCCGATACGCCTTCAAGTCTCTGGTGCAGCTCAGTCTGGCTCTGGAACCATTCGCGAATAAGGCGCTCCACTCGGTTTTTGAAACCCGGTCCGGCACCCCACTGGGCCGCACATTTCGTCCACAAACTGGCGTCCGCTTCCATAGGGCCGCGATAAACTTCAACAGCCGCTGTGCGCACGGCATCAGCAAAGGATCGACGCCAACCCGCTGCGCTTGCCTCTACCTGCTGGATCGTCTTTTGGGCGAGTGCCAGGTCAGGATCCTGCTTCAGTGTGTCAAGAACAGCCTGGAGCTTCTCGAACCATGCCTGCGACCGGAGGAAAGCGTCCTTGGCTCCGCCTGCTCCCACCTGATGGCTGACGCTGAAGTTGTAATACTCACCTTTCCGACGCGTCATCGCCCAGATGGTCGATGCGTAACGAATGGCCCCCATAGCTTCGATCAACTCCTGCTCAGGTTGCCGGACGCGTGGCGGCAAAGGCGCGTGCGCACCTAGAAAGTGCCCCAACTTGTCGGCGACCGCCTGCACCGCTGCCGTGAAGGCCTTAGTTTGGTGGTTACGGATGACCTCGTCGGCCGCTGCACATTCATCGAGGAGCCTCTCCTCGTAACTCTTTCGTAGACGGGTGATTTGCTCCAGTATTTCGCGGCGGCTCTTGTTGGCGTCATCTTTCTTGGCGTTGAAGAATAGAATGGGAACTCCACGCAACGCGCCGTCGCCGCTGGCGAGCGTCCTGAGGATCTGCTCCCGCTTTAGATTGTATCCGTCCTCATCGTCGATCGGTGGCTCACCGCTATCGTCTTTGATTGCCATAGCCTCTTCGTCACGCGGAAGGGCGAGGACCGAAACCTTGCCAACATCCACACGCATCCCGTGGGCGTTACGCAGGTGATCGAGAAGTAGTTGGACTGACGTACTGGGAGCCTGATTGAAAGTCGAGCAGAGAACGACATGGGTCCGCGCATCCTTCAGGCGCGCATCGAGATCAGCACGGACGGCGATTTCATCGAGCCCTTTGGTGTCTACGGCGGAGACAGTGAGGCCCAACAAATCGGCTCCGAACCCCGGAATGACGAGGTCAATGGATGCCGGGAACGGCACTTCGGCCACGCGACCGTTGTTGATATCCCGGAAGAGCTTTCGCATCTGCTGCATGGCGGTCTTCGCTCCAGCATCCTCGACCCAAATTTCGCGCTGTGTCCGCAATTCGAGCTTCATCCGCTCGATGACGCGAGACCGGAACTCTTCTTCCGTGGCGCAATGGTCCGCAAGCTCTAGCGCCTGGTCGCGCGAGTTCGTCTTGCCCTGAGCGTCCCGTTCGCGTTTCACGGTGAGCCCCGACATGTTGCGCAGGGCTCGCTGGACTTCTTCGCTAACGTTCACGGTGTCGTTCTTTTGGACGTCCGTTCCGGCGCGTCGTAGCCATGTGGCCGCGCAGAAGTCGCCGATAAGATTTCGCATTTCCTCGTCCGACTGCGCTTGAACGACGACCCCGTATCCCGGGCCGCGTCGGATGTTGACCTCGCAGAGCGTCGTGTGCCCGCCCCCCGTCTCGAGGACGACGCGCTCGCGAAGATCGGCTCCCGAGGGATCGAGCAGCCCGTATAGGAAGCTGATCGCCGTCGACTTCCCGACCCCCACCTCGCCAATAAAGGCAATCTGGTGCTCCATCCTTGCAAGGTAGGCAGCAGAGGCTTCAATCGCGGATCTTTGCCGCTCAATCTGCCGCTTCAACGGCCAAGGACGCTCCTCTTCCTTGAGGAACTGATCGATTCCACTCAGAGCCTCTTCAGCAAATTCGATGACGTTGCGCTGCGGGTTCGAGAACTCGGGTCTTTCGACGAACTGCCAGTTCTTGGCGAGGTAGGAGCGATAATCCCCTGCACTCTTTGATCCCATCTCCTCCAAAGCGCCGATAACGCGGAGAAGCTCGCTGATCGCACCGATTTCGCCTTTCTCAATGCGCGATACGCGGCTCTGATCGACCCCAGACTTCGCAGAAACCTGACTTTGGGTCGCCCCAATCTCTGCTCGAAACTGCGCAATATCCTGACCGATCCCGATCGGCACCTGGGCAACATCATTCATGACAATCTCCCTTTGTTTAATCCGCTCGATGATATGTAAATTGAATTTAGCATATATGCAATACTTATTTTTCATAATCTGGTTCGCCCTTCCATTGCGCAGGGGGAGCTTCTGAAATCCTTGATCTTTTTGGCCCTAAGCTCTAGGCCGTTGAGATAGCATTCAACCCCCGGCTGTTCCTGGGCCGCACAGCAACACAAATCCGAGGCGAGAATGGATAAGATCCCCGTCCGACAGGCACTCCTCTGCCCTGCCCTCAAGCGACGCAGGCCAAACAGAGATCCGGCCGCCATACGAGCGCTAGATCGGCTAATCACTCTACTGAGCGCCAGAGAGCTCCGCTGGTGCAGCGAGCCCGCGAGCGCGGGCGCAGTACCGGCCATAGAGGGATGATCGTGATCGCTGAGGAAACTCTAGACCGGCTCGATCGTCTGGTGAACGAAATCGGAAGCCTCAACTGCAAACTCGTGCTTGTGACCGGCCCTTCCGGCGCGGGCAAGTCAGAGCTCCTCGCGGAACTAGCCAAGCGTCATCAGACGTCCGTCCTAAACGTCGGCGCCGCTCTTGGAAGAGCGCTCCTGTCTGTCCCCATGTCCCGCCGACACCTGCGGGCGCCAGACCGACTCCGGGAGTTGTCCGACAACGCCGCAGCCAGCGAATTGATCATTCTTGACGACATCGAGCTGCTCTTCGACCGGACTTTGCAGCTCAATCCCCTCGATCTAATGAAGCGTCTGGCCCATGGACGACGTGTCGTTGCAGCATGGCCCGGAGATATTCAAGAGAATCGGCTTACATACGCTTCGACGGGGCATCCAGAACATCACGACTACGGCGCCGAAGGCGTCGTTCCATTCAAAATGTAATGCATTGGCCGGGGGACAATTTTCAATGCGCTATAATGATCTCATTCAGTTTGAGCCGATCGAATCGGTCATTCAGCTCCTTGATGCCAATCGCCCTGACGAGGCGAAGAAGCTGGTTGCGACCTACGTTATCTCCGATGACATGGCTGAGCGGATCACCAAGCAGATCATCCCTCAGCTTTCCTTCGACGAGTCGATAGATCACAAGGGTATCCTAATAGTCGGCAACTACGGCACCGGTAAGTCCCACCTGATGTCCGTGCTGTCGCTGGTGGCGGAGGATGCGAAATACGTTCCGATAATCCGGCATCAAAAGGTTTCCGATGCCGCAAGCGCCATTGCAGGAAAATTCAAGGTCCACCGCATCGAAATCTCGAGCCAGATGTCTCTGAGGGACATCATCACGCAGCAACTGGAGTTGTTCCTCGAAAAGCATGGCGTCGCTTTCACCTTCCCACCCGCGGACAAAGTGATCAACAACAAGGCGGCGTTCGAGGAGATGATGGCGGCCTTCGCCGAGGTTCACCCGAACCAAGGCGTCCTTCTCGTCGTCGATGAGTTTCTGGAGTACCTGCGGTCTCGCAGGGACCACGATCTCGTGCTCGATCTCTCTTTCCTGCGAGAAATTGGTGAGGTCACAAAGCATTTGCGTTTCCGGTTCGTCGCCGGCGTGCAGGAAGCGGTCTTCGATAGTAGCCGCTTCCAGCACGTCGCAGACAGCCTTCGCCGGGTGAAGGACCGCTTCACGCAGGTTCTTCTGGCCCGTCAGGACGTGAGCTTTGTTGTCGCGGAGCGGCTCTTGAAGAAATCGGCCGATCAGCAGAACAAGATCCGCACCTACCTGACGCCGTTTGCGAAGTTCTACGGCTCGATGAACGAACGCATGGACGAGTATGTGCGGCTCTTCCCCGTCCATCCGGATTACATTGGCACGTTCGAACGTTTGGTCTTTACGGAGAAGCGCGGCGCGCTCGTAACCCTGAGAGATCAGATTCAAGCAATCCTGAACAGCGACGTCCCGACAGAACGTCCCGGGCTGATCGGTTTCGACAAGTTCTGGGAGACGGTGACGTCCAACTCTGTGCTGCGGGCTGATCCGAACATCGGTCCTGTCCTCAAGGTGTCGGAGGTTCTAGCCGAACGCGTGCGCAAGGCATTCACACGGCCTGCCTACCGGCCGATGGCGCTGCGCATCATCGATGGCCTGTCTGTGCATCGCTTGACGACCGGCGGCGACATCTACGTCCCCATTGGTCCAACGGCTGAAGAGCTTCGCGATGCGCTGTGCCTCTATCAGCCTGGAATTGAAGATATGGGCGGGGACCCTGCCGCGGATCTTCTCTCGCTTGTGCAAACCGTACTGCGCGAGACGCTCAAGACCGTCAACGGCCAGTTCATCTCGAAGGCGCCCGACACCGAGCAGTACTATCTCGATCTCAAGAAGGACGTGGACTATGACGCCCAAATCGAGAAGCGTGCAGAGGCCCTATCGGACGATGCACTCGACCGCGCGTACTACGGTGCAATCCGTCAGTTGATGGAGCGAACGGACGAGACCACCTACGTTACCGGCCATCAGATCTGGCAGTATCAGATCGAATGGCAGGATCGCCGCGTTGATCGTAACGGATACCTGTTCTTCGGTGCTCCGAATGATCGCCCCACCGCCCAGCCCGAGCGCGATTTCTACATCTACTTCATCCAGCCATTTGAGCCGCCGCGCTTCCGCGATGAAAATAAGCCCGACGAGGTGTTCTTTCGCCTGAAAGGTCTCGACGACGCTATCCGGCGCCATCTGTCCTTTTTCGCCGCTGCGCAGGATCTGGCTTCGACCGCCAGCGGCGGAGCCAAGGCCACCTATCTCGACAAGGCCAAGGATGCCTTGAAGGACATGAGCAAGTGGCTGCAGGAAAAGCAGATGACCGCCTACGAGGTCACCTATCAAGGCAAGACGAAGACCCTGCAAGAATGGACCAAGGGGGTGTCCCTTCGGGACAAAGCGCGATTGGGGCCGGAGGAACGGATCAATTTCCGTGATGTAGTCAATGTCATCTCCGGCCTGGCGCTCAACAACCAGTTCCGCGAAGTGTCGCCGGAGTATCCGACCTTCTCCGTGCTGGTCACCGAATCCAATCGACGGCAATTGGTGGGCAATGCGCTCAAGGCGCTCGCTGGCGGTACGAGGACCAAAGACGCCGTCGGAGTGCTCGACGCGCTGGAGATGCTGGACGGGGATCGCATCGACCCGACCCGATCCCGTTACGCGCAGGAGATTCTCGCGCGCCTGAAGGCCAAGGGGCACGGCCAAGTGCTCAATCGCAGCGAACTGTTGAGTGGCGCGACGGATGTCGAGTACTTTGCGCCCGTAAAGTTTCGCCTGGAGCCGGACCTGCTGGTTACGGTGCTTGGCGGACTTGTCTATTCCGGCGACATCGTGTTGGCGATCACCGGCGACAAGGTGGACTCCGGCAAGATCACGCTCCTCGCCGAGCGACCGCTCGAAGAGCTGAAGCAGTTCAAGCACGTTGAGGCGCCGAAGGAGATCAACGTCGCGGTCCTTCGGTCTCTATTTGAACTGCTGGCGCTGTCTCCGGGTCTTGCGCAACTTGCTACCCAGGGTTCTGAGGAGCCCGTGAAGCAGTTAATGGAAGCTGTCGGCGGATTGGTGAAGCGGGTCCTCAACGTCACGACCGACATGCAGAACCGACTGACTTTCTGGGGGCAGCCACTTCTGCGCGAAGAAGAGGTCCGTGACTGGCGCAGCAGGCTGGATGGGCTAAAGGGGTTCACTGAAAGCCTGTCGCCCTACAACACCGCCGGCAAGCTCAAGAACCTGCGTATCGGGTCGGACGACATTGAGGCGCAGAAGAAAAACCTCGATGTTCTCTCTGCCGTCGAGCGGATGTTGGAGATGGTCGCTGAACTGGGGACAACAGCAAGCTATCTGTCGCAAGGCGAGATGGTGCTTCTGCCCGACGATGCCTGGGTGAAGAAGGCGCAGGAGACCCGAAAGCAGGTCCTCGACAAGCTGGCACAGGATCGGACCGCTCAGCACGGGGCCGAGTACCGCCAGACGCTCGCGCAGCTCAAGAAGAGCTACGTCACCGCGTATATTGGCCAGCACAGCAAAGCGCGTTTGGGCGTCGCAGAAGAAAAGAGCAAGGCGGCGCTGCGTAAGGATTCACGGCTCGTCGCCATGCGCGCCTTGGCCGGGATTTCCCTTATGCCAACCAGCCAACTTACCGGCTTCGACGACAAGCTCGACAAGCTGAAGAGCTGCGCCGCACTGGTGGAGTCAGAGCTTTCAGCGAGCCCGGTCTGCCTGCATTGCCAGTTCCGACCTTCCAGCGAACAAGGCGATCTGTTGCCCGCCTCCAATGTGCTCAAGCAGCTCGACGAGGAGCTCGACAAGCTTCTCGAAAACTGGGTTCAGACGCTGGTCGAAAACCTTGAAGACCCGATCATCCAGTCGAATTTCGAGCTCCTGAAGGCGTCATTCCGTGAGATCGTGACCGGTTTCTCGGAGAGAAAAACGCTCCCGGATTTCGTGACGCCTGAGTTCGTTGCCGCAGTACAGGAAGCGCTGTCAGGCCTAGAGAAGATCAGCGTCTCCGGCGACGACATCAAGAAGGCACTCCTCCAGGGCGGCTCACCGGCGACGCCTGAGGATCTGCGCAGGCGATTCGAGGCGTTCTTGACCGACCGCTGCAAGGGCAAAGACACCAGCAAGCTTCGCTTCGTCGTAGAGTGAGCCGCGATAAACGCTACAACAACAGGAAAGGCGAGAGTTGCCGATGGACGACCTCCTGCGAACGATAACCAGCAAAAGTAATAGTTCGGTCGAATGTTTGGGACTTCAGTTTCCCAACGATGACGAGCGCAGGGCTCATTTCCTAACGCTCCTGGCCGAAAAACTAAAAGATCCGGTGTTCCGTAGGGAGGACGGCTTTCCAGAAGGTACGGACGAGGCCATCTTGGCAATGTCCGATCCGCCGTATTACACAGCGTGCCCGAATCCCTGGCTCGTCGAATTCGTGAGATATTCCGGACGTCCCCACGAAATCTCCGCGCATTACAGCACCGAACCATTCGTGGCAGACGTCAGCGAGGGAAAGAATGATCCCATCTACAACGCACACAGCTATCACACGAAGGTCCCTCATAAGGCCATCATGCGATACATTACACACTACACCGGGCCGGGGGACCTGGTGCTCGATGGATTTTGTGGCACCGGAATGACTGGCGTTGCAGTGTCTCAGGTAGGACAAAATCGAAGTGCCATTCTCGTAGACTTATCGCCAATCGCTACTTTTATCGCCAGAAATTTGAATGGATCATTAGATGCTATTGCTTTCTCAGATATCTCCCGAACGATCGTGGATGAGTTAAGCGCCCGCTACGGAACTCTTTACGCAACCAATCATAATGGCTGGAAGGTGCGCGACAGGAAGTCCGTTGAGCACAAGCACTACCGCAGGCCGGGCGCTACAAAGGGTGAGGTGGAGTTTGTTCTCTACTCTGACGTCGTCTCATGCTCGAATTGCGGCGCGCAACATTCGTTCTATTCTATTGCCGTCGATGAGATAGAGGACTCGATGCGATCGAGCCTCCGGTGCCCAACGTGCGGCGTGGTGTCGAAGGAATCTGAGTGGGAGACGACCTTCGAGACTATCATCGATCCATTGCTGAAAACACCGCACAAGCAAGCAAAGACAGTTCCCGTCTTAATAAATTACTCTGTTGGCACTAGTCGTTTTGAGAAAATCCCTGATGCGGATGACGCCGCTGCTATCAGCGAATTGGAAGATGAGCTCACGAAATCTGGCTTTCCAATCGTACCTCTTATTGCCGGCCGGGAGACACAGCGAAACGTACCACGTGGCATTACTCATCTTCACCATTTCTTCACAACCAGGGAACTTTTTGCTGTGGCGCTCTTGATGCGCTGCATCGATAAAGTCGAGGACCCAGCGCTTCGTGATGCTTTGCGGTTTGCGCTAACAGCGTGCCTCCCCTATGCGTCAAAAATGCGAAGGTTCAGAGCTGATCGTAAGGGTGGCGGCCCGCTTTCGGGGACACTTTATGTCGGATCGCTTACCACTCCACCTAATGTCTTAAAATCGTTTCTCCGAAATGCCGAAACGATTGCATCCAGCCTCGGCTATCAACGCTCGACACCTCGTCGCAGCATCATCTCAACGCAGAGCTCTACGGCGATGTCCGCCATTCCGGATTCTTGCGTAGATTATATATTTGTGGACCCTCCGTTCGGGAGCAACATTGACTATTCTGAACTGAATTTCTTTTGGGAGGCGCTCCTTGGCGTCGTTACGAGCCAGCGATGCGAAGCCTTAGTCAGCGGCACTCAAAAAAAGGAGATTAACGACTACCGTCTTTTGCTGACCCAAAGCTTCAAGGAATTTTATCGCGTTCTGAAGCCTGGTCGATGGATGACCGTTGAATTTTCAAATACTCAGGCATCGGTTTGGAACACGATTCAAACCGGCTTGCAGGAAGCCGGCTTTGTTGTTGCCAACGTTTCCGCCCTCGACAAAAAGCAGGGAAGTTTCAAGGCTGTCATGACCACGACCGCTGTTAAGCAAGATCTGGTAATATCAGCCTATAAGCCGAATGGAGGCTTGGAGGAACGATTTAGTAAGTCCGGCGGTGGTGAGGAGTCCGTTTGGGATTTTGTTAGGACGCATTTGAGTTACCTGCCGTCCGTAAAGGTAAAAGCTGCCGCACTTGAGTTTATCGCGGAACGCGATCCCAGAATCATGTTCGATCGCATGGTCGCATGGTTCGTTCGTCACAACTGCCCTGTGCCAATGTCGACCCAGGAATTCCAAGTAGGAGTTTCTCAGCGTTTCGTTGAGCGTGACGGCATGGTATTTCTGCCTGAGCAAGCAGCGGAGTACGATAAGAAGCGTGCGCTTGTCGCGCTGGCGCCTCAGATGGAGCTTTTTATCGCTGATGAGAGAAGCGCCATAGATTGGCTTACCGACTTTCTGCGTAAACGCCCATCTACCTATCAAGAACTTCACCCGGAGTTTATTACTCAGCTCGGCGCCGGCTGGAAAAGGCATGAAACGAAGCCGGAGCTGTCCGCCTTGTTGGACGCTAATTTCCTCCGCTACGATGGCTCGAACGGTGTACCGAGTCAGATCCACAGCTATCTCTCCACTAACCATAAGGACCTTCGTGGCTTGGAAAAAAGCGACAAACGCCTGAATGCGAAGGCCAAGGATCGATGGTACGTGCCGGATCCGGCCAAGGCGCAGGACTTGGAGCAGAAGCGTGAGAAATCACTGCTTAAGGAGTTTGAAGCCTACCAGGCGGCACCGGGACGCCGGCTGAAGGAATTCCGACTTGAGGTGCTGCGCGCAGGCTTTAAGAATGCCTGGGCCACGAAGAACTATAAGACCATCATCGGGATCGCCCAGAAGGTCCCCGAGGAGGCGCTCCAGGAGGACGAGAAGCTGCTGCTCTGGTACGACCAGGCGCTGACGCGCATGGAGGCTGGTGCGTGACCTATGTGGGCGGCGGGCACGTCGTTGGCGAGTGGTGCTGGCATGAACGGCATGCCGTGCCTTGCCGCGTCGTCGAGCGCCAGGACGTGTGGGGTGAGACCGCCTACCGCGTCTGGCTTCCGGCCAATGACGCCATCGTGCGGGCCCGCGCTCAAGATCTGCTCCCACTCGATGCCGTTCGACCATCGATAGAGCACATCCTGCACACAGCAGCCGCCGCAAAGCTTCTTGACGCGTTGGAAGACGATCTGCTGCTGGCGCCGATCCAGTCAAGCGTCGTGCCGCTGCCGCACCAGCTCTACGCCTTGAATCGGGCGATGAGCCGCGACCGAATCCGCTACCTGCTGGCCGACGAGGTCGGGCTCGGCAAGACAATCGAGGCCGGCCTCATCCTGCGTGAATTGAAGCTACGTGGCATGGTCCGCCGTATTCTGGTCGTAGCTCCGAAGGGGCTGGTCCGCCAATGGCAGGCCGAGATGCGGCTGCACTTCGGCGAAACACTTCAATTCATTGAGCCTGCTGAGCTGTCGGCATTACGCCAGTGGCGTAGCGACGAGGAGAACCTCTGGCGGGTGCACGATCAAGTGATTTGCTCGCTGGACTCAGTGAAGCCGCTGGAAGGGCGACGCGGCTGGAGTATCGAACAGCTCAGTAGTTACAACCGCGAACGCTTCGAGGATCTGATCTCGGCATCGTGGGATCTCGTGATCATCGATGAAGCGCACCGCATGGGCGGTAGCACGGATCAGGTCGCCCGTTACAAGTTGGGTGCAGCCTTAGCGGAAGCTGCGCCTTATTTCCTCCTCCTCTCCGCGACGCCGCACCAAGGGAAGACGGACCAGTTCCTCCGGCTCATGCAACTTGTTGATCGCGACTCGTTCCCCGACGAGAGCAGCGTCAACCGCGACCGCGTTCGACCATTCGTGATCCGCACCGAGAAACGGGCCGCAATCGATGCGGAAGGCAAGCCACTCTTCAAGCCGCGGATGACGCGGCTGCACGCGGTGGTATGGCAGGATCGGCACACCGCCCAGCAGCAGCTCTACGAGGCCGTTACTGATTACGTCCGCCACGGCTACAACCAGGCCATGGCGGCGAAGCAGCGTCACATCGGATTCCTCATGATCCTGATGCAGCGGCTGGTGACATCCAGCACTGCTGCCATCCGGACGACCCTCGAAAAGCGGCACGCGCTGCTCGACCAGCCCCAGCTCCAGGCGTCGCTATTCGACGACGCCGATGTCGAGGAGTGGGCCGAACTCGACGGCCAGACCCAAGTGGACATCGCAGTTCAGACCAAAGGCTGGGAGATGGAGAAGGCTGAGGTCGACACGCTGCTCGACCTCGCGCGTAGGACCGAAAGCCAAGGGACGGACGCCAAGGCCGAGGCGCTGCTCGAGCTGATTTACAAACTTCAGCAGGAAGAGAACGACCCCGAGCTGAAGCTTCTCGTGTTCACGGAGTTCGTGCCGACGCAGGCGATGCTGGCCGACTTCCTGCAAAGCCGCGGATTCTCGATCGTCACCCTGAACGGTGGCATGGATCTGGACACCCGCACCAAGGCGCAGCAGGCATTCGCTCGAGAAGTGCGCATCTTGATCTCGACAGACGCCGGCGGCGAAGGTCTGAACCTTCAATTCTGCCATGTCATCGTCAACTTCGACATGCCGTGGAATCCGATGCGCGTGGAGCAGCGTATCGGCCGCGTCGATCGCATTGGACAGCCACACATCGTGCGAGCGATCAATTTCGTGCTCGATGACACCGTCGAACATCGCGTTCGCGAAGTCCTGGAAACCAAGCTTGCCATTATCGCCGAGGAATTCGGTGTCGACAAAGCAGCCGACGTGATGGACTCAGTCGCGGCAGAGCCGTTGTTCGACGAGCTGTTCGTCGAGGGGTTGCAAAACCCTGAGGCGATCGAAGCGAAATGCGACGCGGTCGTCTCGCAGCTCCAGGCGACATTGGCCGACAGCCGGAAGCAGAGCGAACTGCTTTCCGACGGCCACGAGCTGGAGGTCGACGACGCAAGGAAGTGGCGCGATCATCCGGCGCAATACTGGCTCGAACGAGCCATCACCAGCGGGCTGCCGGCGCGAGGCGGCGCGGCCACGAAGGACGGCGACGCTTGGCGAATACGCTGGGTGGATGGCAGCGAGTCCGCCAGGGTTTGCTTTGATGCCCGTACCGCCGAGGAGCACCCCGAACTCGAATGGGTAACCCTTGAAGACCCACGCGCCAGGGCCGTCATCAGCGAATTGCCGCGATGTGTGGCTGGGCAGCCTCTCCCAATGGTTAGGATTGCTGGGCTGCCCGAGACAGTGCGGGGGGTCTGGTCGCTCTGGGAAATCAGTCTGTCAGCGGATGACTTCAGCCATCGCAGATTCCTGACCGTCTTCGTCAACGATGACGGTCGGACGTTCATGCCGACGGCAAAAAGGATTTGGGACCTGCTCCTTACCGAAGAGCTGTCGTTGGCAGCGCCGGCTGCGATCGCCGAGACCACTCGCTGGTTCGATGTTTCGCAGGGTGCAGCGGTTGTGCAAGGCGAGCGGGTTTTCTCAGATCTAGTGGAGGAGCATCGGAGCCGGCTCCGGGAGGAGCGAGAGAGGGCCCAGTACGCCTATGAAGCCCGCCATCAGACAATCGGCCGGATAGGGCTTCCAAACGTGCGCGAATATCGACGTAAGCGGCTTCTGGCCGAACATGAAGCGCGGATGGCGCAGCTTGATGACGCAGAAGCGTACACCCCCGATCTCAACGCTGTGCTGATGCTCCGCATCGGTGAAGAAACGGCGCCGCAACTATGAGCCGTTGGATTGACCGCATACTGCAGGAATTCCCGCAAGATCTGTCGCGGTTCTGGATCGCCTCCGATCCAGACGACCTGCTGCTCGACGAGCGCATCCTTTCCAGCCTGCGCGAGCGCGGCTTTGAGCTCCTGCCTTTCGAGGATTCCATCGCTTTCCGGACAGAGTACGAGGAGCGATACCGCGCGGCCTGGGCTCGCGGCGAACCCGCGCCGTCTCGCGCCCTCATCCTGCACTTGCGCGGAACCGAAGTTGACGCGCTGCCGTGGGATTATTTGCGGACCGGCCGCCGAACCAGTCTGAGCCTGGCCAACCTCTTTCCGAAACTCAGCTACAGCGTCGTCCGTCAGATCGGCTCCGAGTACTACGAGGGTCTATTCGAGGCTCAAGATCAGCACAATCCGCAGTCGATGGGGGACGGCGCCACCAAGGACTTCATCCTCACTCATATCTTCAGGATCAGTCCCTACTTGATCTCCCGCCCCGAGGATCTGTGGCGTGAGCTACTGCGCCTCCACTATCGGGGCGATGGCCTCCCGCCGGTTCTCGCAGGCCATGTGGCCATGGTCCTCGGAGCGAAGGCGGCATTCGGCACACTTCCAATTGGGGACCTCCTCTCCTCAAAAAGCTTCCTGCTGCGTGTGGTACAAAGCGCCTGGGATCACTTCCTCTCGCTGAAAGGCGTCACTGGTTCGCGCGCAGCCGACGCAAAGCCTCCAGAAGAAATCCCGGACGCTGCGATCCCATTCGAGCATCCCGATGTTCGGGTCATCGTCGATTCCATGTTCTTCGACGGGATGCTCCAGCCATTAGAAACGCAGGAGCGACCAGAAGGCGTTCCAGATTGGATGCGAGTAGGCATCGTGGAGGATCCGAACGCCCTCGAAAAGCTGGTCATCGAAGGTATACACCGCGTCGCCGGCGAGCTTCCGTCGACAGATGCGTCCTTCCGGGATTGGTTGCTGCTCTCCCGGCGTCTGGGGGAGATGATCTTCCGTTTCCATGGAATCAAGCCGGACCGCGCGGAGGCGATCGGAACACACGTCACGGCGATTCAGAAAGCCGCCGACGAGCATCTGCGCGCCTGGGTCACTAGGCACTATGCCGATTTGCCGTCTCTGCCAGCAGCGAAGAGCCCCGTGATGGTGCATCACGTCCCGCGTTATATCTCCCTCCGGCACGATCCGCGTCAAACTCGCGTGGCGCTGCTGGTTTTCGACGGCATGGCCATGGATCAATGGATCCAGATCCGCGAAAGTGTCGCGCAGCGCGCCCCGAATCTCTCTTTCGAAGAAGGCGCCTGCTTCGCTTGGCTGCCGACACTGACATCCGTGTCCCGTCAGGCGCTGTTCTCCGGCCTGCGCCCCCGCGAGTTCGCAAATTCCATCGACACCACATCCCAGGAACCAGCGCTTTGGTCTCGGTACTGGCAAGATCATGGCCTACGCGCCAATGAGGTTTTTTTTCGCAAAGCGATCAAGCAAACCGCGCAATTGCCGGCGCTTGCGACCACTATCTCCAGTCCGACAACACGCGTAGCAGGGATAGTCATCGACACCATCGATGAGATCGTCCACGGAGCCGTCCTCGGCAAGCGGGGAATTGCAAATCAAATCGCCGGCTGGTGTGAGACTGGATTCGTCGAGCGCCTATTCAACATGCTGCTCGACCAAGGTTTCCACGTCTACGTGACGGCCGATCACGGAAACGTCGATGTCGTTGGAGTCGGACGCCCAAATCAGGGCGCAGTTTCGGAAACCCGGGGCGAGCGGGTCCGGACTTACAGAAGCGAAATTCTAGCCGAATTTATACCTGCGGAACTCGACGCATTCCGCCTTGATATAGCTGGGCTGCCTGCAGACTTCTTGCCGCTTTACGCGGGCACGCGCGGGGCGTTTATTCGACAAGGAGAGGCGATCGTCGCCCATGGAGGCATCTCTGTTGAAGAGCTGATTGTGCCATTCGTTAAGGTAAGTCGCGTGGGTACCGGGACGTGAAAGCAACAGCCCCACAGATCGGTTTTGATCGCTTCATAGAGCTCGATTGGGCGGCCACCGCGCTGCGAGTCCGCGCGGGCTCATCAGAACTGCAGGAGCTAATCCACTTAATCGATGCGACTCACTCTGGCCTGGCCGCGAAGAAGAAAACCCGGACGGTGCTCAATCGGCTCTGGCTTGAACCGCGTCCCGAATTGATCGAGTTTGCCGAGCGAGGTATCCAGCTCTATCGCGAGGCACCTGACACGCCCATCCTGGCGCTGAGCTGGGCCATGGCAATCACGACTTACCCGTTCTTTGGCCGAGTTGCGGAGATTGTCGGCCGCCTCACAGCGTTGCAGGGGGATTGCGCTTCAGCGGAAGTGCATCGGCGAATGGCCGAGGGCTACGGAGAGCGGGAAGGCACTCGCCGGATGACGAACATGGTGCTCCAGACACAGGAGAGCTGGGGCGCCATCGAGCGCACCGAGAAGGGCAAACGCTTGGTCAGACGGCCGAAGCTGTCGGTGCACGATGCCCAAGTGATCACTTGGCTCGTAGAAGCGTGTGTCCGCTATGCGCGGAGGCCGCTCGCGATCGCGACCATGGATTCCAATCCAGTCGCCTATCCATTCGATTTCGGTAGGTCGTTGTCTTATGTCCTGTCGAACTCCGCCGCAGTGGAGCTCCGGTCGGACAGCATGAATAATCAGGTTGTCGGCCTTAAAGGAATTTAGTGGAAGGACTTATCTCCTAACATCCCAGTCGTGAGATACCCGACGCTCCATAGTGCGAAGGTCAATGCGGGCCCTGACCGTGCGCATAACGTCGATAACCCGCTCTGAAACCTGTCGCTTATCCTCGATAACATTTGGCCAGCCTCAGCAAACGCTAACAAGGCAAATTTACTGTTGAGGATTCTCATTGTGGATGGAGGAGATTATTGCTGAGATTCAAGGGCGCTAGTAGCGATTCCTGCCCTTCTTAGTGAAGGACCCCTGTTGAACGAGCCTCGCTGCGAACGGCAAGCCCAGCGTAAACGGGTCCGAAGCCAAACCATATCAGTGAAGCACGCTGCAGACTGCGAACAGCATCGCCGCGCCGAGGATTACCGAAGTCACCATCGCCGCTCTGGTCGGTCACGCAAGGGTTCGGTGACGAGCAAATACGTCCATACGCTCGACACCGCGCTTATCATGGCTGCGGACACGATCTCTGCCTACATTCAAGGGTTCCTTGACGGCATCGAGTTCAAGCAAGCTGCCTACGCGTTGGACCGCGATTCGCGAAAAGCTACGCTCGCCCGTTTCCTGAAGAGGGCATCGTCCGGAGAGCCCGAAGAGCAGCACCGCCTGGCTGCTTAGCGACCCCCTAGGAACCCTAACGTTATTCCACGACTGAGCCCACGTGCCGACTGATAAGCAAGTTATCAAAGCTTATCAGTTGGGGAGGGACCGCCGGCTCGCATGGCAGATGTTACGGAAAGCGGCCACTGGCCGAGTTGCGGCTCCGCGTTCTCCATGAGGTCTACGACCATTCGGACAACCGCTCGGTGCAACTGCTGGCGCTGGGCTCGATGGACGGCATGATGGGCTAGATTGAGCGCGGGACCGCTTCCCGGCCATCCCCGACGCCGCCGGCCGACCAGGCTGGCGGCGTTTTTTTTCGTGCCCGTCCTAGTCGCCCCGTACGATCGCCGTACTGTCTCCGCCCGCCAGGAGCCGCGCACTGCGGCGGGAAGGCCCGCCGCATATGGCTTGACGGACCTTCCTCTCCTTCCCGGCGCGCAACGCGGGTCTGGTTGCGGCATTAACCATGCCTGTTTAAATTGGCGACGATGGATTGCCGTCGAGGGCCGAATGATCTAAGTGTTAGGTCAGCCGCGTTCGCGCGGGTAGACCGGTAGCTATGATGGTCAAGTTACTTTCCGCGCTCGCGCGGGTAGGCCGGTAGCTGTACTACAGGTCAGACTAAGCTCCGCGTTCGCGCGGGTTGACGAAGCCCCGGCCTCACCGCCGGGGTTTTCGGTTTCAGGCCGCCCTCCTCACGCAGCCTCGCCAGCCGAGAGCTGGACGTTAGTCTGTCGGGCGTGCTTGTGCGGCGTCGCCGGATGGATTTTGACTCGGCACACTGCGCTGTTCGAACAACTCAATCGACGGCAAAAGGCAGTGCGTCAGGCAGCGCGCGCGAAACGAGCGGCATGAAAACGAAAAACCCCGGCTTTCGCCGGGGCTTCGTGACCCGCGCGAACGCGGAATAATCAGGCGGATGAAACGCCGTTCACCGCTTGTAGCTTGCCCGGGCGGACCCGGAAAATGAGCCCGAACGTTTCCCTTAAACGTCTCACCGAGCTTACCCGCGCGCACGCGGCTTCTAAAACATACTCATCCGGTGCCGGGCTGCAATGCGCCGCCGGCCAATAAAACCAGCATGGTTACCGCCGCGATGAAAAGCGGCACCAGAAAGTCCATACAGGAGGCAACAAAAGACCGGGCAGCCCTCAGATCAAGTGCGTTTCCGAATCCGCGCAGTGCTGCGACGCGCGAGTAGATGCGCGTTTCGCCATCGGCGCGCAGTCGAGCCACTCTGCCGGATAACCCATCAACCAGGCCGTGAATTCTGGGTGGAGCGCGCCTTGCCTTGCCCTTGTTGTCGACGACCCACTCCAGACCGTCGCCTGCACCTGGTTTTCCAGGCGTGCCTTGTCCGGAGCGTCCGGAGAGCCGCGCCCCCCGTTCGTCGTCACACGAGGCGTTCCCCACAGGCTTGCCTTCACCGCTCCAACGAGATTCGTCCCATGCCCCTTCCGGACGACTGCCGCGCTCTCGCTGTTCGAGCCTCCGCTGCTCGTCGTCGGCGTCGGCCACAAAGTAGATTCTTGCCCGGCGGTGCTCCGCACCCGCGCTCGCGGCTTCCAGCGGAATTGCCCCCACGGCGTATTCCATGGAATCCAAGCCACCTCGCACAACATTGAGCCACGCAGTCGCGTCCGCAGACTGTTCTCCAAAGAGGACTGCAGGCCGTCGTGCCTCGATGAGGGATTCGAGGACGGGCCAGAGATGTCGCTCGTCAGCGAATCCTTGCTTTTTACCGGCTCGCGAGAACGGTTGGCACGGGGCCGATGCGGTCCAGACCGGTCGATCGTCCCGCCAGCCAACTTGTCGTAAGGCGGCCGGCCATCCACCGATGCCGGCGAAGAAGTGGCACTGAACGAAGTTTTTAAGGTCGTCCGGACGCACGTCGCGGACGTCGCGTCGATCGACATAGCCGGCAGGAATAGATCCAGCTGCAATGAGTCCTTCGAGCCAATCGGCCGCTTTCGAATCATGCTCATTGTAATATGTGCCTTTGCAAGTCATGGCTCACTTCCGCAGCCAAGCCCGCAAAAGCGCAAGATGTTTATGGCGAGTTGGCTTCCCTACGCCGCTAACCATTCCACTCGGCGAGGCCGGTTGACCGACTAGCCGAGTGAAAGTCGAGGAAGTATTGCGCCCGGAGGAAGAAGGAAATGACCGCGACCCCTCATTTTGCTGGGGTTTCTGCCATTCCCTCGGACTTTCCCTCACTCGCTGAGTGAAAGCTTGAGTGAAAGTCGGCCATCGGCGAGGGAATTCGTTGTCCCCGCAATTCTGCTGCGATCAGAGCCTCTAGGTGGCGAATTCCAGGTGCGCACCTGCTGCATCGGCCCGTGCGGACCAATCTGCGGCATCCGTCGTTCAAGGGGCTGGCGCAGGACTAGCCGGCACCGGGCTCCAACCCGGCCGCAATGAAGAGCGCCGTCATCACGATCAGGGTGAAGATCGGCACCAGGATCATCATGCAGGCGGCGACGAATTTCGACGCCGGCCTTGAGGTCGACCGCGTTGCCGAATCCCGTCCCAATGTTTGGCTTCGCCCGCGATATAAAGAAACAACTCCAACGTCCTCGGCTCGAGGTTGATGTCCCGTGGGACCGAGTCGAGACAGTGAGCGGCAAGGTCTCAATCGTCACCATGCACCTTGCAAAAGGCCTGGAATTTCGCACCGTCGTCGTGATGGCCTGCGACGACGAAATCATTCCGTCGCAGGAGCGTATCGAAGCTGTAGGCGATGATGCGGATTTGCAGAAAGTCTATGACACCGAGCGCCGGTTGCTTTATGTGGCTTGCACCCGTGCGCGAGATTATCTGTTGGTTTCGGGTGTCGATCCCGTATCAGAGTTTCTAGACGAGGGCTGCCAACAACCAATTAGGACCTGCCCTGGCGGCGCTCCGAGCTGGATGCGCTATTTTGATCTTGGTTTCCACTTCATGGCGGTTTTGGCCACGCAGCCTTCAGGCATTTTTCCTTGACCGGCTTCAACAAAGCCTAAGTGACGCATAAGACCGGCTTGAATATAGCCGGCATTTAGAGTGCCCCCATCATGAGGACCATATTGATCTCCCAGCTCCGCACTGATGAGCGGGTCTACGCCCGCAAGAGCCGGAAGACCTTTCTCAGTGGCTGCCAATGCTGCGGCCCGACCTTCGGTCCCCCACACTATTTCAACCATTTTTAGATAGGCCGGATCGTCCGACAACATATGTCCCGAACTCATCGACAGACCGGATGCTTCGATGAGGTCAATTATCTCCTGCCCGCCTTCCTCACGGCGCTTCACCGCATTCTGATAGAGGGTGGTCCGCTGCTCCGGTGTCATGTTCTTCAAATCTTCAATCGTAAATTTCTTCATTGTCGATACCCCTTCCCGACGACTAGCCAAATATATGCAGTGAGGTAAGATTGTACAGAAATCTTCTATCGTAGGAAGGCGCCGCCACACCTCACGACATCCGGTCCGATAATTCGCGTGTTCTGAATAATGGAGACTTGCTTTGGCACGGACCAGCGAAACCCACCCGCTTGAGATAGCCCAGGTGCAGGCGACGTCAGCACATGGCCGGATCGGCATCACTTTCTGCCCAGGAAAGTACCAGTTGGATGCCGCGACTGGGGCCTGGCATCGGAATCTCGACCTCGATCTCGATACGATTAGAGAGTGGGGAGCAAAGCTGGTCCTGACACTAGTGGAGCAGAAAGAGTTAAAGCAGCTACGAGTAGCTCGGCTGGGTGACGCTGTGCGATCTCGCGGTATGCTGTGGCTGCACCTTCCAATCAAGGACTATCACACACCTACCGCGGCATTCGAGAAGGATTGGGTGACGCATGGAACACGCGTGCGGCAACTGTTGCGTGGCGGCTCTGACATTGTGGTTCATTGTAAAGGCGGACTCGGACGAGCTGGGATGATCGCAGCACGTCTGCTAGTCGAGCTCGGCGTTACGCCGGAAGAGGCAATAAGCCTTGTCCGCGCTGCGCGTAAAGGCGCGATTGAGACCACCGATCAGGAAGAAGTCGTCCGGCAGACCAAAGCGATCCCTTGAGAGCTAACGATCTTGGAGATGAAGCTTGGATTGGTTTGAGAAGCTGACGGGATTTCGAGAGATAGACTATGCCGGCACGCGCGCTAAGCTTGCGGTCGAAGGGCAGCAACTGAAATCCCTGCCAAATGGGAAAAGCTACAGGGCCGGAGAGCTGGAACTGGTATCGCTAGAAACACTCCGCCAGCGAGCGCGATCTGGTTGTAACCAATCGGGTCGGCTCAATGTAGCCTTGGTGACCGGCGACGTGCGGGAGATGCACAGGCGGCCTGAGTACGTGGGTGCGCTGTTCCAAGTGGCTTCCCAGTTCAACCTGCTCGAGATGACGGGGCCGAACGTAACGCCGGAAGATGGCGTCACAATATATCAATACGACCGAACTCAGGGCCCGGCTTGTGCGATAGCCGCCGGCGCAGCCACGATCTATCGCAACTACTTTGCCAGAGTTGGCGCTGCCGAGGGCCAAACGAAGGAACGACAGCTTGATGGGTTGGCTGATATTGGAGCGGCCTTGAGCAAGGCTCTGGGTAGGCCGATTGAGGCATTCTGGAAGATGAAGAATGGCTACGCTCAATGCAGCCAAAGTGGACTTGATGCCATCGCGGAATATCTTCGTGATGCTCCGTCGGACCAGGTCGAAACGTTGCGTGGAAAGCTGCGCATCGGCCTCCACACTGACGTAGAGGTCACCGACGCAAGGGACAAGCTTCCCGCGCCAATCGTCTCGCAAGCATTCTGCTCCGCCCTCCCGGTGAGTTACAACGGCCATATACCTTCGGGCCATTGGAAGGCATTTGCTTCTCTAGTTCTGGAGGCGGCCTATGAAGCAACAATGTGGGCAGCGGTCCTGAATGCTCAGCGCGGCGCATCAAACATCGTTCTGCTCACGAGTTTGGGCGGGGGCGCGTTTGGCAACGATGAAGCTTGGATAAATGGCGCGTTGCGACGGGCTCTTAAAATGATGACTGGATTCAGACTTGATGTGATGATTGTTAGCTTTGGAGCACCTACACGCGGGTTTGCCCAGATAGTGAAAGAATTTGAGCTGTAGCGAGCATTTATGACACCGATCGGCGCCCGGAGCCCACGCCGATTCACGCTCGATGCGGCTGTAACGTTTTTCCCAGTCCGTGGAACGAGATACGGTCGGATCGCCATGCCCGGAGATGCGGCCACCGGAGCTTCGAATTGCGCTTCGAGCCGGTTGCACGTCGAACCCGTCCGTGGCTTGCCGCCTGACGCCATCCTCCGTTTCGCAGGACGTACGCGCGGTCCGCGGACGCGACCGATGGGCTCGATGACGCCGTTCGAGGCTGCCGGTTTCCGAACTTCGGGCCGGTGCCGGAGGACGCGCCGCTCGGTCAGGCGACGGATGCCGTCATGCGGCGGATCGCGTCACGTCGGGCAGAGCGGAATCCTTTTCGAGGTTGTGGATGGTGACCGTCGGTTCGACCGACTTGGCGATCTCGCACAGATGCCGGTGATGAGTGAAGTAGACGACCTGGCCTGCGCCAGCCATGCCGGCAAGCAGCCTGAAGGCCTCTTCGGCGCGGAAGTCGTCGAACGTTTCCATGATGTCGTCGGCGAGAAAAGGCGGCGGCGCATGTGCTCGGACGAACTCGTGATAGCCGGCTACCCGCAACGCCAGGTACAGCTGGAACCGCGTTCCCTTCGAAAGCTCCGAAGCGATCTTCGAGCTGCCGTCCGCGCCGTTCGCGATCAGGATTTCGCTTCCGCCGGAGGACTGGGTGACGAGCTTCGAATACGCTCCGCGGCTGATCAGCGCAAAGGATTCTGAGGCGCGAGCCATCATCGAGCTGCGATGACGGTCCCGGTAGGCGCGCAGCGCGTTGTCGGCGGCCGCGGCACCCAGCCTGAGTTTGAGATAGGCGACGGCTTTGTCTTCGATGGTCAGCAGCGTCGTACGCCGCTTCGCGTCGATGGCCGCGACGGAGCCATCGCCGCCGACTGCGGCGATCCTGTCCTCTGCCTTGTTTTTCGCGGCGAAAAGATCGCGAGTCCGGTTGTCTTGGTCCTCATACCGCGCCTTCCGTTCGATCAGTTCGGCTTCGAGCGATCCTCGATCCAGCGCGTCGAGAACGTTCTCGGCCTCTTCGATCGTCTCGAGCTGCATCGCCGCGAGGATCTCTTCGCGCACCGCGTTCAGACGCGAGGCGATGTCGGATCTGCTCGCGATGGCGCGCAGGCAGCCGTCGACTTCGGCAAGGGTGCAGACACCGCATAGATCCGTCATCTGCTGTGTCAGCGCTTGCACCATCGCCGAGTCGTCCGCGAGCCGGCACGCTTTCTCCTGTTCGGTCAGAAGTCGGGCTTCGATTTCCTGTCGGCGATCGCGTGTTCTGGCAGCATCCGCGACGCTCCCGAGAATGGCTTGGCAAAGGCCAATGACGTCGGACGGTCTGGAAGGCAGCCCGATCAACGCGGCGAGAGCCTCGACCTCGGCCCGGAATTGGGCTTGGTCCCGCTCCATCTTCGCGACGCGATCGGTCAAACCGGCCTTCTTCTCAAGGACGGAGCCCAGATCCGCGAGCGCTTCCAAGGTTTCTCGCACCACAACGGTCGCAGGCGCAACGTCCCCTTCGCCGAGCCAGCACGTCCCGCAGGCATGGCGCCATTCGCTGCTCCACTTTTCGTCGTTCAGTCGCGCGTCCGAGAGCTTCCGTTCGCGGGACTTCAGCTCGCGCCGGCGATCGTCGACTGAAGTCCGCAAGGCCGCGGCGTCTACCGCACGGTCCAGCGCCGCTTGACCGGCCGCCAACATAGCAGGGACATCGTCGTGCTGCGGGAGCGGAACGCCCGCCGAGCGGAGCGCATCTGCCATGCGCTCCCGCGAATGAGACGCGTCGGCATGCGCTTGCCTCAACTCTCGTTCGGCCGATGCCAGTCTTCCGCGGACTTCGATCGCCCGGTCGCGCTTCCGGAGCCAAAGCTTCAGGCCGGCGAGACCCCTCGTCTCGTCGAGCCCACCTACGATCTCGACGACGGATCGTCTGATTTCCTCGGCGATCGCCGCGCGCCGTCGAACAGTTTCCTGCAACCTCTGACGGGTCTGCTCCAGAGCGTTCCTGACCTCGCCCCGGACCATCAGCGCTCGATTTAGCTCGGCGACGCCCTCGATATGGCCGAACCGCTGTTCCGTGACGAGGTCGAATTTCCGCATTTCGGTCTCGAAGGCCGCGGCCGTCGTCGCGTCCAGCGCGTTTTTGTGAGCCGCCCACGCGGCTTCGCGGGCGGACCTGGCCGCCCCCGCTTCCTGGTCGCTGACGACGCCTGCGGCGGAGCCGAGAGCTTCGATCTTGCCGTCGAGTTGTGCCGCCTCGGCACTTAGGCGATCGACTTCTCCCTGCCGCCGGCCGAGGTCCCCGGAAAGCTCCGCATCTGCCGATGCCCAATGCTCGAGTTGGTCCGGCGCAGGAACCGGTATGCTGAGAAGAGCGTCTCCATCGCCCTCCCAAGGGCTCAGCTCGATCAGGCAGTCGGCCATTTCGTCAGCACGCTCCTGGCGGATGCGATCGGCCGCTCGCAAGCGCGCCGAGTCGTCGCTCTGGCGAGCAACGCCCATTGCCGCGGCCAACGACCGGCTCGTCGTCGCATCGAGGCCGCCGTCGTCCGTTCCGAGCCTTTCCTCGGCCTCCGTGAGAGCGTTGCGGGCTTTTTCGAGTTCGGCCTCGGCTCCCGCGAGCGCGGCTTCGACGCCCGACCGTCGTTCGATCAGCTTGCGAAGTTCTCCCGTGACCGTGGTCGACAGGACGAGACGCCTTGGGTCCGCTTCAGTCGCACGGTCGATGCGCGATAGGATGCGCGCGACCGTCTGCTCCGCGAGACTCAATTGGAGGCGCCGGTCGGGCAGGTCCTTTTCCGCCGTCACGTATCGTGCGCGTACGTCGGTCAACAGTTCGGCGCGGGATTTGAGACCATAAACCGGGTGGTTTACGGCGAGTCCTTCGAGTTCGCGCGTCAGATCCTCGATCGCATCGGCCACGGTCTGGGTCTGGGTCGCCAGCTTGGTCTGCTTCGTCATCAGATCCGGGAGATCCGCGGTCCAAGTCGGTGGTGCGTCTGGCAACGCCGCCAGAGGCGCGAACTGCGTGCGGAGACCACGTAGCGAGTGCAGCCGGGGCAGGACGTTGAGAACACGTTGAATCTCGTCGATCCGGGCCTGCGTGCGGCCGCGCTGGGCGAGTGCTTCTTCGTAGGCCTTGGTCGTATCGTCGCGGTCGACGACCAGACGGGAAAACTCGGATGCCAGCGTGTCGATTCCGTCCCGGGTCTCCTTGAGGACCGCAAGCTCCTTCTTGAGGTCGGCGAGAATTCCCGTACGCTTTCCGGATCTGAAGAAGACATCCGCCTCCGCTTGTGCCGAGCCGAGTTGATGGCTGAGATTGGCGAGGCCTGCGGTCGCGGAGAACAGCAGATGACCGAGATCGCCCTTGCTTGCGAGAATGCTTTCGCCTCCGGCCTCCAGCGTCTCGTCGTCCAAGCAGAACATCGTCTGATAAGCGCTTCGGTCGAGCCCTCCTATTTCGCCGAGCAGGCTCGCGTCCGCAATCGGTCGGTCCGCATCGTCCAGAAGGCTGTTCTGCGGGCGCTTGATTCGGGCGAGACTGCGGATCCCGCTGGAATTTTCCACCTCGGCTTCGATCCGCATCGCGGGATAAGGATGGAGGAAGTTGAACCTGCTGTGTGGTTGAATGCCGTAAATCAGATCCAGGCAGGCCGACATGGCGGTCGATTTACCGGCCTCGTTGGGCCCGTACACGATGTGTAAATCGGGGCCGCCGGATTTCCGTTGACCGAAATCGACGACCGCGTCGGTGAATTTGCCGTAACGCCGTAGACCGAGCTTCCTGATGCGCATCAACGTCCTCCATCCGCGCTGCCGGCGGCCAACCGCGCGAGTACCTCTTCCGTACCCTCCGCGACCAGCCGCTCGACGAGCAGGGCTAAACCGCGGTCGTCCGGCGCAAGGGCGCGTCGGCATTCCGGCGGAATTTGCGCGAACAGGTCGCTGACGATGCTGTCCGCCTCCACTCGAAAGGACTCGGAGACGGCGGTCTCTTCGTTCATGGTCCTTCGAAGCACGTCGAGAGGAGCGGCGCTTTCGACCGGGTCGAGGGCCTTCGGCGGTTTACAGTCGATTTCGAGCTTCTCGATCCAGACGTTGCCGATCGCTTCCGCGCGGCTTTCGGCCTCCGTGCGCAGGAGATCCGCATCGCGCCGAATGTTCCAGGCCAGCGGCGTCGTGCCGGAAAAAGCGAGACGAGCGACGACATGGTCGGAAGCCGATTTGTCGGTCGCCTCGCCGAGGGCCGCATCGATCCGGGGCGCGAGATCGGTCCACGAAGCAGCTCCGGCGACGCTGACGGAGACGCGCTCGAATTGCGCGACGCTGACGATGCGCTCGTCGAGAGCGATGGACCCATCGTCTAGGACGCTGACCAGCGTAACGGATTTGGGCCCGCTCTCTCCGATATCGCGTCCTTGCGGAATGCCGGGCATTACAATGGTGCAGGAGCCAGCGGTTGCCGAGCGTTTGTGGATGTGACCCAGCGCCCAATATCGAAATCCGGAATCGGCGAGATCCTTCGTGCTGCACGGCGCATAGACGTCGTGTATCGTCGTTCCGTCCAGGCTGGTATGCATCAGCCCGATGTTGACCGCTCCTTCCGCGGGTGGGCGGTATTTGGCCAAGAGGCCTTCCGGCGCCTGCGGCTTCGCGAAGCTGAGACCGTGCATCACGATCGGTCGGTCTCCGCGACCTCGTGGTATTTCGACGGCTTCGGCCCGGCCGCCGAAAAGGTGAACGCTCTCCGGCAAGACGAGCTCCTTCGTGATCTTCGATAGGGCGTCGTGGTTGCCCCGGATGACGAAGGTCTTGATGTTCGCGGCATGCAGCCGTCGAAGCTGCTCGGCGAGAAAGCGCGCCGTCTTCATGGAGGTTTGTTCGCCGTCGTAGAGATCGCCGGCGAGGAGGAGTGCGTCCACCTGCTCATCGATGCACAGCTCGACGATGCGTACCAGGACCTCCCTGCTGGCGTTGCCGACCAGCTCGGCGAGCCCGGAATTCCGTAGAGCCAGCGAGCGCAGCGGCGAATCCAGGTGGATATCGGCGGCGTGGACGAAGCGGTAGGCAGGCATCTCGATGTCTCATCCTGTTCGCGTTATCAGCGGGGCTCCAAGCACCACACGTTGAATAAATTCTTATGGAGTTACACATTCGCAAGTAGTGAAACCGGGCGTTCGTGGTTCAGCGTCCGCCGTCGGCGATGAACAACTTCCCGCGCCTTTGTAGTGTTCGCGTTGGTTGCGATAAACTGAAGATTGCAACTTATCCCTCTATTCCTCGAAGCTCCGCGCGAGGGCGGCCGGTGCTTCGAACCCGGACCGCCGAAAGACCTCTCACGATCGGTCGCGAGGGGCCATCTGTCCCTCGCCGTATGCTGCGGCCGTAGCGAAAAGCACTATGTCCGTCTCTTCGCGATACACGACGCTGCGATGTTGAAGCGCCCTCAGATCCAAGTTGCAGACGCTGGCTCGCTTGCCGTCGACTACCAGGCGGACGATCTGTGCGACGAGGGCCGCCGATGCCGCGGCGCCGACGAACGGTGCGCCCACGGCGACCTCCGCAAGCCGTGCCAGCCCGCATTCGTCGAGCTCGCCGCGCGTTCGAAGATCCTCGTAGGACGGGGGCCTGCCGGCCTCGAAATTTGCGACCGGTTCTTCGTCGTCCCGCGGCCAAGTCGCTTCGGCGCTGACGGGCCCGGGAAAGCTGTGAGTTCGGATCAGCCGGAAGTCCTCGACGCCGGCTCCGAGCCCGGCCTCGAAGACGGTCGCGAACCCTGCACCTTCCAGGATTCTGCGCGCGTCCGGATTGTCGACGCCGCAAAGAGCGAGAAGGGGTTCGCCATGCCTCACTCGAAGATCCCGATCGAACCGTCGTTCCACGAGCCTCGTCACGAATCCGCATCGCTCCGCCCATTGCGAGCAGACCCTCGCCTTCGACCGCTTGTCGTCGTTCGCACGCGTGAGGATGGATGTGCTTTCGGTCGAACGCCCGACGACGTCGTCGTCCTGAAGGTACATCCGCACGCACGAGGGGTCGGCGAAGTTCAATAGGCCGATCGTCCAGAGAAACGCCTGGCCGAGGTGTCCGAGACCGATAAGCCAGAAGTCTGCCGGCAGAGCTGTGGGTCGAGGACCGTCCGAAGCCACCGACCGCCAGTTGGCCGACGTCGCCTGATCCCACAGCGACAGGCCGATCGCGCGGTGACCGGCCATCGGCTCGCCGTTGACATGCGCGAACACTTCCGACACGGCCAAAGCGCCGGCCAGGACGCCCGACGGAGTGAATTCGATACTCTCGTCGAGCCCGGGCGCACCAGAGGGCACGACACCGGATCGCCACCCATCGAAGGTCGTATTGATGGCGAAGCGCGAGTGGACGACCGGAGCGGACTCGCCGATGCCGACGATCGGAACGCCTTCGGGTATGTCGGCGACAATGATGCCGCGAAGCTCCCGGACCGCGTCCGTCAGGAGAGGCCCCTCCGCGACCCGCGAAAGCAACGGCGCATCGAGCACGCCGGACACGGAAACGCCACCGAGAAAGGTGCGCCGTCCGCAGTTGAGAGCCGTCAGAAACGCTGCCTGCTGCGTCGGGCTCTTGGAGGCCGCCTCCCCGACGACCAGGTGCATGCGAAACCCGCGCAGCTTTTCGGTCGCCTCTTCAGCCGTCGATGCGGCGCCGTTGTCCATGAAGAGCTTGGCGGACCTGTTGAGCTCGTCGATGATTTGCTCGGACATGATGTTATCCGTGGATGCTGAGAGCGGGGTGCAGAAGTGACGGACGCGGAGCGTCCCAGCAGAAGCCGCCGAGATACCGATAGAGACCGATCTCCTGGAGCCTGACGGGCTCCGTCGCGAAGCGCGGGATGATCAAGGCGACGTGACCGGGTTCGGCAATCATCGGGTGAAGCCGATCGGACTCGCTTTGGCCTGCTTCGCCCGGATGCGTGTGGACGTCGGCGAGAACGACTTCGCCGCGTTCCCGGCAGATGCGCCACAAGTCACCCATGGAGCCGCCGTCTATCACGATGATGCCGGTGTCGAAGGCCGCCGGATCGATCTCATCGTAGAAGACGATCGATGTGATCCGCCGCGATGTTCCGACCGGCCCCAGCAGGAACGCGCCGCTTTCCCTCCGTCCAAGGCCACGAGCGCGGAGACCGGCGAGAAGGTCCTGCCAGAGAAGGGGAGCGATGGACAGATCAGGCGGCCGGCCGAACAGGCGTGCAATAACCAGACGAATTGAGCAGATCATGGACGATCTCCAAGTAGTGGATGATGCCGCGCACTGGCGGCCAGAGCAGTTCGGGAAGCTGCATGACCCATTGGTCGTGGCCGGGGAGGGCAAGGCGGTCGCAGGGAAGGTAGAGTGCGGCTTCATTCCAATTCGGATTGAACACTGCCGCGAATCTGCCAGAGCCTTTGGGCCAGAGCGGGCCTGGAAGGGGGGCGCCGGTCTCGACTGCGCAAGGTCTGGCGTTCGGCGGCCGGGCCGGATAGCCCTCGACGAGGAAGCGAAAGCCCCACTCGGTTCCGTCGCGCGCTTTGACGCTGATGTCGACGTGCGGCCACGCGATGCGGAGCACGCGCCAGTGCCCCTTCATGACCGCGATCTGGAAGTCGGGGCGCTCCGCGTGCATGCGGAACGCCCGTTCGTCGGCGCCGACGGAGGTATCCATCAGCCTTGCACCAGCTTCTTGCGCACGAGGTCGAAGCTCACGGTGCAGCCGTGCGCGACGAGACTGCCGAGATGACTGCTCAACGGCGGCTGGACCCGGGTAGCGCTGATCTGGAGAACGTGCTCCTCGGCCTCCTCCTTGCCGAGGCGGGCCTTCTGGACCGCCCATTGCGTGAGGCGTGCGACGGTCGTCGACGGCGCGAAGTGATCGCGGAACGTCTCGGTCTTGTAGTGGACGGTTACATCGACCCGGCGGCACCGATGCGCATGGAAGATCGGATTTTCGTGGCCATGGATCGGGTGATGATGGTCCAGCGGTTCATCATGACCTTCCTTGAAGATGAGGAGCTCCGCGGTGTCGACGCCGCGGCCTTCGAGCAGGCGGAGCAGGTCGGCGACGACCGCCGCCTCCTCCAACTCGAGACGGTCGAGAGGCATGGCTTCGACCGATACGAAGATAATCGTTTTCATGTTTTCGATCCCGTGTTCGGAGCCGGCGATGGCCGCTCTTAAGCACTGGATCGGGTGACGGGAGGAAAAGCGGAAAGGGTCGTCTCGAAAGAATTGTCGGAGACCCGTCCCGACCGGCATTCGAGAGCATGCCGCTATAGATCATGCGTCTGGCCAAGACCCCATGGCCGGGTCACGCTTGGGCTTCGGGGACGGCGCAGATGAATAGATACGGGCAGCGCGGACAGCGAAAGTCGTCCGGCCTTGGCTCGAACTTGCCGTTGCGGATGTCGTCGATCGCGGCGACGCAATCGTCGATCCGTTTGCCGAACTTGGCCTTGGTCTGTTCGATCTTGAGCACGGTGCCGGTTAACAGGTAGTGATTCTCCAATCGCGCCGTCTTACCGAAGGTTTCTTCGACGGCCTTGAGGAGCACCGTTGCTGACAGTCGGTCGGCGTCTTGCTTTGACTGACGGCCGGAACGGATTATGCGGACTACCGATGCCGTGCCCTCGCGGATGACGCGATCCGCGTCGTGCTTGATGGTCTCGGATCCGATCTTCGTCGACAAGACGCCGCTACCGCTCGCCGCGCCTGCGCTCGATAGATGCAGGCGGTCGAGCATCGCCGTCGTGAGCCTGCGGTAGGCGGGGCCGAAAGGGTGCTCCTCTAGCTTGCTGTCCGTCCACGCTTGCTCGAAGACCGCCTTCGCCTCGGCACGGTCGTACGTGACGCCCTGCGGCAGTTCGCGAACGTATCTTAGGACCCTTTGCAGGCAACCGTGCGCGTCTAGATAAGCGCCAGTTCGCGAACGACGGGATAATTGAAGCACCGACTCGTAGAAGAAGCGTCGCGGACAGCCGGTATAGCGTTCTATGTCGGCGGCGGATAGTTCGGCCGGAGCCGGAGGCGTCAGGATGGGGGCGTAGGTCCTCATGGGGATGGTGCGTACAATCCCGGCGGTCCGATCGGCCCGCGGCGCATCGAGGCGCTCGAGAAAACGGGATGGACTCGCGTTTCTTCCGTTGCGGCTGATCGGGCGGTAAAGGCGCAGATGCGACTTCGCCCGGGACATCGCAACGAAGAAGATGCATTCCTCCTCCGCCTCGTGCGCATCGGCGTCTTCCGTATCGACCATGCCGGTCGGCGGCGGGCAGACCGACGGCCGGTTCGGCGCCGGCAATGCCCCTGCGTATAGGCCCGGAAGATGCACGACTTCGAATTCGAGACCTTTCGATGCATGGACGGTCATGAGGCGGACGCCGTTCAATCCGTCCAATTCAGGCGGCAGATGTCTGAGATCGCGCTCGTCGGAGAGCAGGATCATGTGCCGGATGCGGTTCAACGCTCGGCGGATCGGCGATCCTCTACCGTGCGAGGGCATATTGCGCAGGAGATCCAGGAGCTGTCGAACGGCGACCCGACGGAGTTCGTCGGACGGCGTCTGGCCCGAAAGCACGGTCCTGATGTAGTCGCTTCGGTCAAACAGGAAACGGCTCAAGGCGAGCCACGCGGTCGTGCCTTGGGAAATTCCCTGCAGGTGCTGGGCGAGGCGCACGAGGCCGGCACGACCCGCGGGCGAGAGCTCCTCAACCCCTTCGAGCTTCCGGAGGTAGTCGAAGACGCGCTCCTCCGCCGTTTTTGCTAACCCGAGAACGCGAAGGGTATCCTCGATCGGCACCTTGTACTCGGGCAGCTCCGCGATCCTGACGAGACCCGTCCCACGTTCGTCCGCTATGAGGGAAAGGATCGACAGCAGATCCCGGACCTCCGAGCGCTCGAACAGAGGACCGAGATAAAGCACGGGTATGCCGCGTGCCTCCATCTCCTCGGCGAACCTTGCGAGCGACCCGTTTGAGCGGGCCAAAACCGCCTGATCCCGCAGAGCCGTGCCGCTCGCCTCGAGTTCGCGCACCGATCCCGCGAGCAGGTCCATCTCGTCGGTCGCGTCGGTACCTTGGATGACCGTCGGCCTTTCTCCGCCCGCTCCCTTCTCTGCGCGAAGATCCGCAGCGCCCGCAAACGTGCGGACCTTCATGGTCCCCCCGAATCCGGAGTAGAGGTCAACGATCTCCTTGGTCGAGCGGTAGTTGACCTCCAGCCCGTCCCTCAAGCCTTTAGGATAGTCGGTCTCGAACTTGGCGATGTTCGCGGCCGACGCTCCGCGAAACCGGTAGATCGATTGGCGCGCGTCGCCGACCGCCCACAGATTCTCTCCATCACCGACGATCTCCCGGACCATCATGGCGCTCGCGCGGTTCACGTCCTGGTACTCGTCGATATGCACATGCGTGAACTTCGAGCGCATTGCGTCGCGGAAATCGCGATCGCCGCGCATCATCATCGTCGGACGCATGATCAGGTCGCCGTAGTCGACCGCTCCGTCGGCGATCAGTTGCTTTTGATAGTGCTCGTATACGACGGCGACCTCGCCGGCCTTTTCCGCCGCGACGCGCTCATCCTCGGATCGCGCTGAAGCTTCCATCGCGGCTGCGGCGCGCTGGTAGTCTTCCCAGCTCCAGAGCTCGTCCTTCGCGCGCGAGATCGCCCGCAGTATGTCGCGTAGCGCGAGCGCAGGCTCCAGCAGGTTGAGGAAGTGCTTCATCTCCAGGGCCGGAAGAGCTTCTTCGAGCATCGCGACGCTCTCGCTGGCGTCGACGATCCTCGGATCCTCCGATACGCCGAACAGCGCGTGATGTTTCCGGATCGTGTCTAGACCGAAGGCGTGGAACGTTCCGGTCCAGACGTTGACGGCCTTAGGTCCCACGGCCAATTGCACTCGTTCCGAAAGCTCGAGCGCCGCCCGGTTCGAGAACGTGAGCGCCAGGATGTTGGCCGGCAGCACGTCGTCCTCGATCAGCGAGACGATCCGTGCAGTCAGGGTCTTCGTCTTGCCGGTGCCGGGACCCGCCCGAACGAGAGCTGGCCTGCCGCGGTGGGTGATCGTGCGGTTTTGAGAGTCGTCGCAGGGAGGGACAGGCCTTTCTTCCGCTTCGACCGGCGCCACATCGGGTAGAAGCAGTCCGTCGGCGAGCTGCTGCAGCGTCGTCTCATCGCGTACATTGAGGTCGAGGGAGATGCGCGACGCCGGCTTGCCTCCTATAAACAGACTCTTCGCCAGATATCGCGGCAGCACCAATTCGCGGCCGAAGACGTTTGCCTGCGCTTCGCGCCTTTCCTTGATGCCGTACGTCTCGATCCGCTGTCCCGGGTCGCCGCCGTTCGCTTCGGAGCGCGGATAGTAGCCTCGCTCCGGGCCGTCATGGATCTTGAAGTGACCGATCTCGTGCGCGAGTACCTCGGCGAGAACCGGTTCCGGTAGATCGTTCCGCACGAGAATGGTCTTGAACTGCCGATCGAGGAGGCCATGGGCTCCCTCGAGCTCGACGTCGTCCGCGGGCAGGGCTCTGATCTTGAGCGCCAGATGCTCTGCCGCCTGGCGCGCGACTTCGATAGCTGTCTCGGTATCGGCCACGGCAGCTTCGGCCCTCAACGATCGGGCTAGAAGGCGGATGGCGGCGAACTGTTCCATTCAGATTCCCAGATGAGCGAGCCAGAACTGCTTGTCGGCCGGCGTGAGGTCCGAGTTGCGGATAGCTTCGGCGAAGGAGATGCGGCTGCCCGATCTTCGGCCGGCCGGCGCGAAATAATCGGCCGTCGCTACCGTGGGAACGGCCGTCAGAAACGACCAAACGTCCTTCACGTGCGCGCCGGTCGCCTCGGCGAGCAGAGCGATCAGTTTCGCAGGGATGGTCATCTCGTCGACGAATCGCCGTACGATCAGACGGAGGATGGAAGTGTCGATCCGACAGGCTGCGGCGATCCTTTCCAGGTCGCCGATATCTGCATTCTTGAACGGATCTTCCGATCCTGCGTCTGATAGCTTCCAGAACAGATCCAACAGCATGTCATGTTTCGATACCGTCTGTCCGATACCGAGCGCATCGTCGGACAGATCGCTGCCATCGCTCGCGAACCAAGCCTCCGCGAAAGCAAGAATTTCGTCACGGGCCTGAGGATTTGCCTCGGCGATCGCCTTCACGCGATCTCCGCTGGCGCCGCCTTCGAGCTCTTCGTGAACCAGGGCCAAGATGTCGTCCAGCCCGTCCATGGACGTAAGGTTGTCGCTCATTTTATGCTCTTTCCCGCGCTCGCCGCGCGCGCAAATTGGGTATCGCGAGCGCCTTTTCCCGCGCGCTCTTGAGGAGGTACCGGATATTGCGATCGCTGCAGCCCATCTTTTCACCTGCTTCCTTTTCGGTAAGGTCGAGCTGCAGGACGTAGAAGACGGCTTGGCGCTCCTTTTCGGTGAGGCGATCCAAGACCTCTTTGAGTTCGACTCTCGCTTGTGCGAGAGGCATCGAGCTATCGGCTACGAAGCCGAGCGCGTCGGCTGTTTCCTCGCCGGTCGCCTCGGAGTCGGCCTCGACGAGATCCTCGCGGGATATCTCGGTCCGAGCGCGCAGACGGACAGCCGCGATTGCCGTCAGGTAGAGGCGCTCGGCCCCGGTCTTGAAGCTCATCTCGAAGATGTCGAGGCGATCCAACTGCATGAGCCTGAGGGCCTTGTCCTTGACGAACTCGTGGACACGTTCGCGATGGAGCTCCGACATTCCCCGCACAAGAGGCTCCCCCGACCGCTGAAGCCTCGAAAAGAACGCCACGATCAGCGAATCGTATTCCGACCCGGGCCGATTCGGCTTGAAGTTGCGGAGAAGGTAGACGAGCGTCTGCGGCCGAAGCTTGCCTTCCGCGGCCAGGCCAAAGGCTTGCGGAAGGGGCCATTCAAGGACGGCCTTGATTTCCTCCTCGACCTCGCGGTGGCGGCGGTAAGGCCGACCATCCTTGTCCTTGCCGATGAGTGGCTTCACCGAGCTCTCCTCTGCAGTGTCCATGTTGCCAACTCGATCTGGCCAGCCCGGCGAAACCGGAAGAAGAAATCTTTGTTCTCAAAGCAACGGCGGCAGAGACGGGGCTAAAAACCTCAACTATCTGATTTGATTTGATTTATTGTGATTCAGCCGTGCGGCTCCTCGCAGTTCTGCCTTACGAATCGCACATGTGGAGACCATGCGACTGGGCCTCCTGGTTGTCGTTGCCCATTAGATACAACCTACATACTCTGAAGATCGCGACACGGGTACCGACAAGACGAAAGATGGAGCTCCCGCCTCTACGATTTCGCCGCCGATCGGGTATCGACCGCAACGACATCATGGCGGGATCGATGGCCGCCTGAACCGTAGGGCTACGCCCTGGGGCCACACCAGAAGCACCTGGCGTGCAGCAAGACCTTATTTTACGGGGCTTTCTCGAAGCCGTTTTATTATGGCGGAGAGGGAGGGACTCCCGGTCCAATTTTCGCCCATCCGCCAATGATGTGGGCACCGATGTTCCACTGGCCTCCTGCCAAGGCGCCTCCGCTAAGCCAGCTTCGCCGAGCTATGTGGGCATATAGTCGCGCGCTCAAGGCCAATCGAATTACGGCTCCTTAACGTTGTGGTCTGTAGGCTGGGGCCCCATGCAATACACCGATGTGAAGTCCATCAGTCAGCAGGCGATGTGCCGGTACTGGGCACGCGTGGCCGGCGATCAGCCCTTTCCTGCGCTTGATCAGTTCAGACCCGAAGCACGGCTTCATGACCCCAAACAACTTGTCATTTGGAGCGTCGAGCGCCATGCACACGGGCACACGGGACACTTTCCGCCCGGCTGAATCGGATCAACATGAGCCGAAAGCACCGTGAATGGAACGCTTTTCAGATACCTCGTGGCCGGCGCCCCCGCTATTGTGCGACTAAACCGGGCTACTGGGTATGCTGACCTCGAGAGAGATGATTCAAAACGCAGCGGAACTGGCCGCGATGGCCGAGGCATTGGGGCGCTCGACGGACTACCGGTTGTTACGGCGCCTCGTCCCGCGGTCGATATCCACGCCAACCATCGGGCAAGAGACCAGGGTCGGGATCCTGTTGGACACTGAAACGACTGGACTCGATCACCGAACGGACGAACTCATCGAGCTCGGGATGGTCAAATTCGACTACACGCCGGACGGCAGGATCGCCGGGGTCAGGGACACTTTCTCGGCCTTCAACGAGCCATCAGTGCCGATCCCTCCCGAGATAACGGCGCTCACCGGCATCACCGACAAAATGGTGGCCGGCCAAAAGATCGACGATGCCGCCGTGAACGCCTTCGTCGACGATTCCGTGGTCGTGATCATCGCGCACAATAGCCGGTTCGATCGGAAATTTTCCGAACGCTACTGGCCGGTCTTCGAACAGAAGGCGTGGGCATGCTCCGCGACGGAGGTCGATTGGCGCCAGCACGGCTTCGATGGAGCGAAACTCGGCTACCTGTTGAACGGCGCCGGCTACTTCCACCAGGCGCATCGTGCCGTCGACGACTGTCACGCCCTGCTTGAGATCTTGGACTTCGACCTACCGACGACCGGCGCGCCGGCGCTGGCCGTCCTGCTCGACACGGCACGCCGGAAGACGGTCCGGATCTGGGCGGAGCACTCGCCGTTCGAGTTGAAGGATTCGTTGAAACGGCGAGGCTATCGCTGGAGCGACGGTACGGATGGCCGGCCCAAGTCCTGGTACGTCGACGTCGGCGAGTGCGCCGTCGACGACGAGCTCGCATTCCTGAAGGCGGAGATCTACCTGCGCGACGTCGAGCCGCGTCTGCAGACGCTGACTGCCTTCACCCGGTTCTCCAGCCGTATCTGAGGCGGCAGCCGGGAAGTAGCCGCCACTTGGGCGTCAGCGCCCGAGACCCTTCTCGACCCGCTTGCGTGAGTTGCCGACTTTCTTGACCGCTTTCTTGACGGCGGACGCGGACTGGCCGGTCTTCTTTGCTTCATAGCCGACTTCGTACTTCTGACCGCCGGCGACGCGCGCCCGGTCCTGCTTGCGTCCTCTCGCGGTCTTCTTGGTCGCCTTCTTCGCTGCAGCCATCGCTTTCTCCTCGAAGTGTTTGAGACAGTGCAACGCCGTCAAGGATTCGCCGGTTCCGGAACGATTCCGTCTGTGCCACTTTGAATCACCGTTGCGTGGAGTTTGTCCGTGGCGTTTCAGCGTAAGAAGCCGGACGCCGCCCTTGGCGAGAAGGCACCGTTTCCGGATTTCGTCGAACCGGCCTTGGCATCCTCGATCGAGAAGGTGCCATCCGGGTCCCGATGGATTCAAGAAATCAAGTTCGACGGCTACCGCGTGCAGGTCCATCTCCACAACGAGGCGGTCAGCCGCCACCTCTACCTTCCGCAAGCGAAGGTTGCAAATGTCCGCAGGCAACGCCCGCCACGGCCAGACGCTGCACCACGGCCTGCACGCGGTCCGGGATCTTGATTGACAATTCACCCGACTGGTAGAGGCCGAGGACGCGCTCGCGGAGCGCCGCATTGAACGTCGAAACGTCCGGCTAACCGCGTTCGCGCATGCGTTGGCGCTGCGCGCGCTTGCGCTCGGCCGCGGTCTTCGGAAAAGGTTTGTCGCTCATGCCCGAACAAGGCCAGAGCGGAATCCATCAAACTACCGCAGTTTGTGACTGGTCACGGCAAGAACACGACAAGCGAAAGCCCGCGCAGGAGGTCGACCGGGGTCGGGCTGCACGGGCTTCGCCCGCGGATCTACACACGTCACCGGGGTGCGTGAAGATTTTCCGATCCTGCGCGTCCATGCGTCAACGCTTCATGTGCTGGCAGGACTTATCGGCCTTCCGGTTATCCGGTCCGACGAGCTTTCGACGCAGCTTGCGCAGCACGTCCTGCGCCTCCGAAATCGAGAATCCACGGGCCTGCAGGTCTTCCATCGCCCGTTCCAGGATCGTGCCTTCGAGCTTGTAGATCGCCCGGAAGTCCGGATGCGCGGCGAACGCCACGGCCAGCGCGCGGCCCACCTGGTCGAGGGTCGGCCGGCGCCGGGCGTCCAGCCTCGTCCGCCAGTGCGCCGTGCGCAGGCGCGCCTGAGCCTTGACCACCTCCGGCGGGACGCGGGCCATGCGCTTGACGAACTTTCCGTCCGGGCGGTCCGGATTCCGGAAATGCTCCGCCTTCCTGGTCTCGTCGATCGATGCAACGATCCTGTTGATTTCGTCGGACCTCATTCCAATCCCCGCTGACACACCGTGTCGACACTGTCCCTCGTGGAATTACGGTGACCGGCTGAAAAGAGCAAGGATTGAACGGGTGGTCCGGATGACCGGGGCTCCGCAGGGGTGACCGGCTGCTTGGCGCTGGCGCCTGGGAAGGCCTGCGGACGCGACCGGATGACCGGCAGGAAAGGATGATCGAGGCTCGGGCCGGACGACCGGAAGTCGGCTCAATGCCGACGGCGACCCGCCCAGGAGGAACGGTCGAGAACGAGCGCCCGGAACGCCGGATCGTTGGCCAAGTCGACTCCATCGTCGGGACGGCGACGGGCCTTCGCTGCGCGCCATGCGGCCACGGCCACGGCCCAGTCATCGCGCTGGCGGCAGGCCTCTTCCCACAGCGTCATGGAGTCCTTGTCCACGACCCAGGCAGGGTAGACGATGGTTTGGGCCGGATTCCGCACGGGCTTGGCCGGGACCGTGACCGGATCGACGGTGACGGCCCCTTCGGACGGGGTGACGGGCGAAGACTCGATAGACTGGCTGGGCTGCGTTTGATCTGAGGTCTGAGGGTGGACTTGATATCTTGCAGCCTGCTGGACAATCAGGAGAACGTCATCGAAATGGTCGTAAGCCGTTGCCCGCTTTACGATTCCGGCGTCGATGAGCTCGTGGACAATCTCGGATTTGACGACGGGGACGCCGGAGGACAGGCGTCGTTCGATCGCCTCGGCGATGAGGCCGCGGTTGACCCGCATCTTGTGCTGCTGGGTGGAGGTGCCGGCCCGCCCCTTGATCAGGTCCTCGCGGGCTTTGCGCTCCGCGGCGGTCGCCGTGGGCGGCAGCGGCTCGAGGTCTTCGTTGTCCTTGGCGTCCCGGCCGCGGTTGCAGAACTCGCCGATCTCGGAGGGGGTCTGCCCCAGCTGGAGGACGAACTCGCGCTGGGCGGCGATCACTGACCTGACCGCCTTGGTGTCGCCGTGGAGTTCGATCAGGCGCTGGGTCACCACGCCGTCGGTCTGGCGATACAGCCAGTCGGCGAATGGCAGCACCTGGCCGGGGCGGCACTTGCGGACGGCAGAGAGGTAGGCGGGATCTTGTGTCGCCATGGCGGACTTGATGTAGAGGCGGCGGTAGGTGCAGCCGTCGTGCCAGATCGCGAGCGATTCCTTGGGGTCGGCCCCGGTCTCCTTGGAGGCCTTGTGCAGCTTGGTGCGGCGGATCATGTCGCGGCGGTCGCAGTTGAGCGTCGGCAGGAACTTGCGCCAGGCATCCATCGTCTGGAAGTAGTCGTCGCAGACCTCGATGCTCCAGCCGATGGCCAGCATGTTTTTCGTCTTGTTGATGTTGGTGTGGCCGCCGTCGGCGCCAATCGGGATCAGCAGATTGACGATTGCCTTCTGGATCATCTCGTGCAGTTTGCGCTGCTTCTGCTTGCTGAAGCCCAGGACGCGCGCGCCCGGCGGCAGCATCCAGACGAGATGCGCCCCGTCGACGCCGGTGCCGTCCTCTTCGCGGCCGCGATAGGTGATGGCATTCGGCATGAACTCGGGCGTCAGCACCTTGCGGAGATCGGCGCGTAGCGCGGCCATGTCCACCCACCAGCCGTCGAGATCGACGACGAAGGCCGTGCAGCGGCACTTGTCGAGCACGACATGGCTGCTGTCGAGCGCCCAGATGCGGTCCGAGCCGGTGAGCTCAACCGTCTTGTCGATGCCGTAGGTGACTCCGCGGCCCTTTTCGAGCGCTCCATTGAACAGCTTGAGCGTGATCAGGTTGAGCCAGCTGCGCATCGCAGGCGCGGGCGTGCCGTCCTCGTGGTGGAATTCCTCAACGGCAGGGGCGTAGTTTCGGTCGGCAAACCAGCCGCTGAGTGTGGCGCGGCGGATGCGGGCCTTGCGCTGAGCGGAGCTGCGGGCGGCCAGGATGTGCGCCAGCAGTTCCGGATCTTTGATGTAGTTTTCCCAGCCCGGGGGCGGCGTCTTCGGTTCCGGTCGCTTGGGCAGCGGACGGCCCTTCTCCAGCGCGCGCTTGCAGCGCGCCTGATGCTCGGCCTCGACCTTGTCTTCGCGAGCCTGCCAGAATGCCTGGCACTCAGCAGCGACCGCCTTCGCCTTCTCGATGACGGCGTTCCTCGCGCGCTCCTCGACGTCGAAGAACCGACGCCACCCTTCGGCCGTCGAGGCGTCCGTGTGCGGGACGACGGGCTGGACCGGACCGGTGACGCGCTCGACGCGGTCGCCGACGCGACGGGTGATCACCGGCGTGTGGCGGAAGATCTTGCGCGGCTCAGGCGCCTCGTATGGGACCGGCTTGCTGACGTCGGGACAGGGGATATCGCCCGGTAGGATGGTCAGCATGCCGCCGCCACGGACCCTCGCGTTCGGGGCCGGCGGCGGGTCGACCTCGGCCTGGCGGACGGGCCCGGTCTTCCACCCGATATCGAGCAACGGGTCATCCGCAGCGCAGCGCGCAGCGTGATCGATCGCATCGGTAGGATTAAGGTGCAGCATCGGGTCCGCGGGTGAGATGGACGCGAATCCTTGCCCGGGCGAAGGCCGAAGTCAAGCAAGGATTCGAAATACGCTAGCTGTGGCAAGGGCTTAGTGGTAGCAACTTCTGACGGTGCTTGACGGTATAATGATGCCGCACAGGATTGGGACCGCATCCGGACGCATTCGAGATGATATTACGAGAGTCGAATTATCAAAGACTCGAATTGATGGCTGACGTTGCCACCATTGGATTCGGGGAGCGCCTCTGCCGCAGGCATCGCCCGAATTTCGGCGTGCACGCGACAATTCGACTCTCGGAACGTCAGCCACAGTCTTGCCTCACCTATGGCCGTCGCGCCTCATTTGCGCGCGCGTCTCATCAACGTATTCCGCCGGCTCATCGAGCCCGCTGTCGGGTACCCGTATCCCCAAAAGATTTTCGTTGAGGGCGACCCATCGGCTCCAGGCGGCCCCGAAACGCACCGGGTCGCCGGCCTTGGAGATCGGCGGGCCGTCCGTCAGGATTCGACCGTGAGGGTCGAGCCGGGGATTCCGGGGGTCCGCCGACAGGTAGGCGACTAACAGTCTCTCAATGTACCTCGAGCGGCTCTCGCCCCGCTCGCGAGCCCGGATGTCGACGAGGTCGAGCAAGGGCTGGTGCATCCGCGTGACCAGACGTCCCTCGCGCGCCGTGTCGTCGGCGCCGGATGGACGGGAGGGCCGCGGCAGCTTCGAGGTGCGCGTTTTCGAATCCTTCACCATGCCTCCGAGAAACCCTGGATGTGTTGTAACACTGTATGTACAGTGCGGCGTCACGTGGACCACGAACGCCGGAGCGATAGAACATGGATTCGAAGGATTCGTCTAGCGACGCCGACCGTGCCGAACTGCTCCGCCTGGTCGCCGAGGACCGCGCCGAGAGCGCGCCGCCGCGCACCGCACGGCAGGGACCCCCCCAGGATGCGCTATCGCACGCTATCTTACACCTCGCAGCCACTTCGGAGCGCCTCCGATGAGGCCGCGATACGACCACCCGGCCCTGCAGTTGCTTACGTTCTCACGGTGGGACGACGCCTTCGCTCATCTGCGGTCGATCTCGGAAATTCTGCTTGGGCCGGCACGCTCGCTGGCGCTGCTCGACGCGTCCGACGACCGCAAGGCGGTGCGCAAGGAAATCCAAGCCGCAGTCGACGCGCTCTATGCCGACGGCTCGCCCGCCGTTGGGGCGCTGGCGCTGGCGTGGTCGATGCTGACGGTGAACCCGCGGCAGCCACACACATTCTGGGGCGTCCTGCCTCAGCTGCAGTTCGCGCTCGACGCCGCCGACCTGCCGAAAGACGACGACGCCGAAGTGCGCGCGCGCATCCGCGTCTGGTGGCGCGCTGCGGAGGGCAAGTGGCCCGAAGCGGCGGTCTCGATCTTCCGCATCGCCGACCTCGAGGCGCAGAAACGCGACGACGACAACGACCCGCCTCTCGCGATGTGGGCCGGGCCCATCTCGACGTCGCAATCGCTGTTCGCCGATCTTGGCCTACCGACGCTCGTGGTCATGCCCAAGGATAAGGCCGCCAAGCTCAAGGGTGAGCACGCTGCGTGGAAGGAAATCCTCGACGCCGCGCTGCCGCTGGTGGTCGCGCGCGACCTCGCGGCCGTGCGCGCGACGTTGCGCGCCGAGTATCCGCACGCTGTCACTGCGGTGGACCTGCTGCTGCGCGATCTGCGCGAGGGCGAGCCCGTGCGCATGAAGCCGGCGATCCTGGTCGGGTCATTTGGCTGCGGCAAGTCGCGCATGATCCGCCGCCTAGGCGACCTGCTTGGGATCGGTGTCTTCAGATTCGATGGTGGAAGCTCAAGCGACGGCGTCGGCTACGGTGGTACGCCCCGTGGCTGGTCCGAGAGCACGCCGTGTGTGCCTGCGCGCGCGGTGCAGGCCTACAAGATCGCCAACCCGATCGCGGCCGTAGACGAGCTCTGCAAGGCCTCGGCCAACCCACGGAACGGCGCGCTCTGGAGCGTCCTACTCAGCCACCTTGAGAGGGAGACATCAGCGCGCTTTCGTGATGCCGCATTGGATGCCGAACTAGACCTCAGTTTTGTAAATCACTGCGCGACCGCCAACTCCGTCGATCCGCTGCCGGCGCCGCTGCGCGACCGGTACCGGATTATCCGCGTGCCCACGCCGACGCTGGCGCACCTGCCGGCGCTCGCCGCCAACGTGATGCGCGATCTCGCCGCCGAAGACGAGGCCCGCGCCGGCGACGAGCCGCTGGCGGCGGACGAACTTGCCATCATCGGCAAGGCCTGGGGGCGGTCGAAGTTCTCGATGAGGGCCCTCCAGAAGATCGTCACAGCCACGCTAGAGGCCCGCGATCAGCATGCGATGAGGCACTGATGACGAAGACCGATGCCAGGAGCGACCTGCTGCGCGACATGGAGTCCTACACCTGCGGCGAGATGCCCTCGCCGCTGGCGATGCTGCGCGCGCCGCGTCTAGAGGACTGGGAGGCGCGCATTGGACGCAGAGGAAAGGAGTTCGTTTTGCTCGTCTACGGCAACGTCTACAAGCACCACGACCACGCCGATGGCGATGCTATCAAGACCAGCGCCGTGGCCTGGTTCGACCGCAAGTTCAGGTTCGTCCGGACGCACAACAGGATCTACGCGCTCGGCCAGCCGGCTGGCGATCCGATCCCGCTCGAAGGGATCGAAGACGAATGAGGCTAAACGGCCTTCACTTCACAAGAGACGCGTTATCTAAATTGCTCGGGAGGGATGCCGAAAAACGTCTTTTGCCCCGGCGATACGTCTTTTACTCCGACGCGAATTTCCCGCTCGGTAACTTTGCGCGCGTGGGCGGCGATCGGCGTCGGAAATTTCCCGCTCGGTAACTCTCCCGGGATGGCATTTGACAGCTGTCATGGATCCGAAGGAGCCGGACGTCATCCAGCTTTACGACATCTACATTGAAGAGCAGTGGGTCGGCTCGCGACGCACGGAGAAGCAGTGTCTGGACGTCGTCAGGCAAGCCGGCAAGGCCACGCTAATCTTCGGTCCGCTAAGTCCGAAAGTCCGGCCAGCACCCATCCTCCTCATGACGCCCCGTCCTGATTTCGCAGCCCTCATCGAGTAGCCGCTGCCCGACCTGACGCCAGCGGGCGTCGGCGCCGAAGCGCGCGATCGCATCGTCGCGCCGGATCTCGATCACCCGGCCGCACCGCTCGCACGCGACGCGCAACAGATCGCTCCGGATCTCGCCAAGCGGCCTGGCGGGGTCCGGCCTCGACGTCACCGCGCGCGGATCCGACAGCACAGCGGCCCACCACGATTCCTTGTCGTCGACGACTTCGCGCCGGCGCTGCGCCTCGGCGATCTTCCTCGCGGTGTCCTCGATGCACTGCTGCTTCGGCGTCGGAAAGCGCCAGCCCGCAGGTCTTTGCCCAGCCATCTCTAGTCTCCTTGTTGGCGCTCGGCGACATTGGATGCGTAAGCCGCAAAGCTCCAACAGCCAGAAGCTCGGTCTCGGACCATCGGTTGGCGCCCGTACGGAGCCGGAAAAGGTCGGGTGCGGTGCGCAGGTACCGCATGGTTCCCGCAGCACGAGATCGCCGAACGGCAACACGCTCGCTTGCTTGACGTGAGAACGAATAGAGAACAAGATCGATCCCTCCCGCGCAATAGGAATCCTTCATGACCGCCGCCGAGCAGCAACCGACCGTCGACGAAGCTGCCGACCTGCAGGCCGCCGCCGACCAGGCGATCGAGGCCTGCGGCGGCGATCTGCGCGCCACGATCATCGCGCTCATCGTGGCGAACGGCATGCACGAGCAGGAGCTCTATGACGTCTACGCGAAGGCGTCGAAAGGATTCCTGCGGGGGCGGTGCCGACGCGAGCTTCTACCGCTGCCAGTGCGGCCGCGGAGACCACTCCGGAATCTCGACGACGAGATCCGGAATGAAGGCGGCGTTCTCGGCCAGGCCGTTTCCGCGCGAGTAGCCTCGCGGGTTGCAGACGATGCGGGTGTCGCCGACCATGTAGTCGTGGTTGTCGTGCACGTGACCGTGGATCCACAGCGCCGGCTGATGCTCCGCGATGACGGCGGAGAGATCGCTGATGAAAGACGCATTGATGGCGTCCCCTTCGTAGCGCTCATGCAGCGAGCCCGGGTGCGGAGCGTGATGCGTGACCACCACGGTCGGGCCGTCGTACTCCTCGGCCAGGCGATCGGTCAGCCAGCGCCGTTCGGCGATGTGGCGGCGGTAGGCCTCGGGCGGCGTGAACGGCGCCGGGAATTCCGCGCCGCCCGAGGTCCGGATGAACTTGTGGTCGTTCATCTGCAAGCCGGCCCGTAGTCCGTGCGCCTGGCTGTCTGCTTCGAAGCGATAATCGGTCCACAGCGTGCAGCCCAAGAACCTGACGCCGTTGACGACGGGCACCGCGTCGGCATCCAGGAACGTCACGTTGGTGCCGCGCGCCGCGTCGCGGATCCGGGCCGCGGCGTCCTCCAGAATGCTGCCGTAATATTCGTGGTTGCCGGCGACGAACAGGATCGGCTTGTGCCACACCGCGCGCTGATTGGTCAGCCAGCTCACCGCCCGATAGGCGTGGTGGACGTCGCCGGCGAACACCGCGACGTCGAACTCCAGGCCCTGCGGCACGTCGTAGTCGTGATGCCAGATTTCGCCGTGCAGGTCAGATGCGATGAAGAGCTTCATGGCCGGACGATCGTGCCGCCGGCGGCAAGAGGCAAGGCTGCTCAGCCAGTATGTGACAAATTCGGGTCAGAAAACGAGATCCTGACCCGCCGTTGTCACTTAAGGATTCGGACTCGCGCCGGCGTCTCAATGATGGCAACGTGACCGGGCTTCGGTGCCGCGCAAGTGCTACACCGGGCTGCTACACCGTCTCTGCCGGCGGTTTTGGAAACGCCTTGTTTTGTAGGGATTCTGCGTCGTCGCGGTGCGATGGCGGAGAGAGTGGGATTCCCTCTAGTTGTACAGAAAAATCAATAAGATCAATTGATTATCAAGAAACACTCTCCCCCGTTTAGTGTTGGAAAGTGCCGCCTTTTTTCAGGTCGTAAACGACGCCAAGGATTCAATTCTTCTTAGCTCACGCCCCTCGAAGAAGCTATAGCTCATCAGATCCCCCGAACCAGAAGCGCGCCGGCAAGCCGATCACGCCGAAGGCAAAGCCAGCCGCGAGCACCGTCGTCGACTTGATGGAGGCGCTAAACGCGTCAACCGGCGTTTCACAACGTAGGCTCAAGGTGCAACGAGGTAATGTTCGGCCCAATCGCCTTTGGGGATGGCACCGCCGAGCGAGTATTTGAACTGTTCGATCTTGAGGCCATCGGCTGAGGTCTGGCACGAATAGGCGAGGTGATACCAGGCGTTGCCGCTTCGGACAGCCGCTCCTGACGCATCGACGACGGCGCCTGAGCTTCGAGGATCGCCGTAAGCGTAGGCAACGAGTTCGTCCGGGTGGAAGCCGCGGTGCTCGCGTCCAACAAGACCCATCGCGCGCCTGTTGCAGCGTTGTTCGACGCGGGCCCCGAGATCCAGCTTCATCATTTGCTCATCGGAAATGGTTCGCCCAACCGCTTGTGACGAGACCAAGGTCGTCGCGGCGAGGGCGACAGGCAAAAGAAGGAATGATTTCACAGTGATTGGCTCCAGATAGGGGAACTGGAGAAGGGAGAAATGTGCCCATCTTGTGGCGATGGCTGATACGTTCCTGCAATCTGGTAGGCCTTCGCCATGCTGCAGCACTCCCCTCTTCGCCCCTTCGGGAGGGGACCGTCGGCGTCTTCGTTGCCGATAAGCCCGATTGATTGCCGCGCGCTTCGCTTGCCGCGGTAATCAGAAAATTCAACTGCGCCTAACGAGGCTCGCCGCCTTTGGCCGATCGGTCCTCACGAACGCCGGTGGGCCGCTTCCATCCAACAGCGGATTCACCTCGCGATGGTGCCCTGACCGCTGTCGCCAACCACGGCCGGTTCTCCGGCCGCCGCGACAATGGACGCCCAATCACCGGCGCCGCAACGAAGTGCTGGCCGATGGCCACATGGTCGGCGGCGAGACGTCCGCAAAGAGCCACGCCGATGGTACTCGATGAAATGCGGATTGCGTGCTTGCGGAGGTCGGTGCGCAGCCCGGATATCCAAGGGCGACACTCTCGATCGCTGCATCATTGGCCAACATTGTCATGATCACTTCTTCGGCGCACGCATCTGATCCGCGTCTGGCTGGATGGCGCCTCCCACCAACTCGTCCGCGTTGGACGAGCGTCCGGCTTTAACGGTGACCTCCTAACCGATGTTGAGACTCGTCGCCATGCCGGAGTACGCCGGTATCAGCAGATCATCGGGTTGTCGCCGAAGTCGCAAACGCCCCCGGGAGCTGTCTCTGACGAATCAACGTGGTGCGTTGGAGTGCCGGCCCGCCTGTCGACAGACGGGAAGCCGTTGAAAGCGCCTGGATTGGCTTCGCGCGTGACGTGCCGCCGAGCAATGTTACTCTCGCGAGCCGCGCCGGGTGTTACGAGCATGGCGGTAGCAATCAATGCACCCGCCATCAGCTTGATTTTGGTCATCTACTTCTCGTCCGGATGCAAGCGGCCCAAGACGCTTGAGCCGCTCCAGACAAGATGCGAGCAGATACCTGGCTTCCGAACGCACAACTGGCTCGCGATCATTCAACGCATTGTGAGCCTCTCGCAATGACCATCCACGCAATCGGCAGAGGACCACACGGCTTGTCGACCGCTGGACAACACGCCGGGTCGAGCACTTCTCGACATGCCGGTGATTCGTCAGTCGGCTGCTTGCGTACTTGCGTAGACTGGCTGCGCGTCGGCTGATCGACATCGCGTCGGGTACGCCACGGGAAAATCGGCGATACTCATGCTGGCGTGCGGCAGCAAGAAAACCGAAAGCTAACAAGTCCGGTGATGTCTCGATCTATCGAGATCCTCTCGTCGTTTTGAAACAGCGTGAGAGGATGTTCCTTTGAACGGCCAGCCGAGGTTCGCACTTGCTGAGAGAGACGCAAATCCCGGCGCTGATTTCGGAGAGAGAAACTTTGATCTGACTTCGACACGCTGAAAATCTGGTGCTTTGCCCAACTAAGGAAACGAGTGATGAAACGACTGTTGACAATGCTGGTTACGACGACACTTGCGGCAAGCCTGCTTACGGCGACGGCAGAGGCACGCGGTGGTGCCGGCCACATGTGCGGCTTTGGAGGTGGTCATATGGGCGGTTTCGGTGGAAGTGTCCATATGGGTGCAATCGGTGGCACGCACATGGGTGGTTTTGGCGGCGGCCGCATCGGCCCGGCTAATCATGTGGGCGCCTATGGTTCGGGTTTACACCATGATTCCATGCACCGTTTCGGCGGCGTCTGGCCGAGGTACGGTGCTATCTTCGACAACGGCCTTGACTGCTACGATCTCTACTATGGTCGTCCGCGCAATCTCTGGCCACCATACTGCGGCTGACGGCGAGAACGAGCCACTGTATCGGGTGGAGGTTTCCGCTCCCGTGCCGATCCCTTGCCGCCTCCCTCGGTGGCGGGCTCCTCGGATGCAGAAGATCAAGGCGTCGCACTCACTCTCGGCAGGATCAAACGGCCTCCCGCCACCTGAACTCTTTTTTAATTGGATTTGCCTCCGGCGCCACCAACTCGGTGTTCGGGACGTCGACCCTGAATGTGCTCGACGGCGTGACGATCCGGTCTCACGAACAAACATTAGGAAGAGCGGTCAATGGCCAATGCAGAGGCGAATTCGGGGACCGGCCGGCGACGCGGGCTGTGCGCAGGCCGGATCGGTTTTATCGGTCTCGGACGAATGGGGACCGCGATGGCGGCAAATCTCGCCGCTGCCGGTCAAGACGTGGTCGCTTATGTCCGGCGCCCGGAGCAAAAAAGAATCCTCGAGGCGCTCGGCCTTGTGCCGACGACAAGCTTTAGCGACCTGTTCGAGCGCGAGCTGGTCATCAGCATGCTGCCTGACGATGCAGCCGTTCAACAGATCGCGTTTGGTCGAAAGGATCTCGGCATTGCCGGCCTGCTCATGGGCTTGATGCCGCGTGCAATCCATCTCTCGATGAGCACGATCAGCCCCACAACGGCGTCCCAGCTGGCAAGCGAACATGCACGAAATGGTCAGAGCTATGTTGCAGCCCCTGTATTCGGAAACCCTGATGCCGCGAAGGCCCGCCAGCTGTTTGTCATTGCCGCCGGCGCGCCGCCGGAGCTCGCGCGCTGCCAGCCGATCTTCGATCTGCTCGGCCAGCATACTTTTACGGTAGGCAGCACTCCGGCGACGGCCAACTTGATCAAGCTGGCCGGCAACGCCATGGTCGCGGCCAATCTGGAAATCCTGGGGGAGATTTGTGCGCTCGCCCGCAAACGCGGGCTCGATGCAGAGGAACTGCTGGCCATCATGACGGGCACAATGTTCGGAAGCCGTTTCCACCAGATTTATGGCAGCAAGATCGCAGGACAACAATACCGCACTGGCGGCCTCGTTTTCCCACTTGCGCTCAAGGACATGCGTCTGGTGCTCCAGGAGGCGGAGCAGGCAGGCGTGCCGATGCCGACTCTCAGTGTCGTTCGCGACCGCTTCATCACCGGAATAGCGCGTGGATACTCGGAGCTGGATTGGTCTGCGCTTGGCCTGCTGGCCGCCGAGGAGGCCGGACTGAGCGTCGCGCCCGGGAAATCTCCTGCAACCACAAAGCTCGGAAGCCCAACACAGGAGCCGCTTCATGCTCGATCGACCCGATAAACGTGAGCTGCAAATTGAACACGTCAACATTCCCGGCACCAACATCAACGTGTCGCGCGTAGCACTTGGCACGTGGGCGATCGGGGGTTGGATGTGGGGCGGGACCGACGAGACCGAATCGATCGCGACGATCCGGACCGCCATCAAACGCGGCATCAACGTGATCGACACCGCTCCCGCCTACGGATTTGGGCACTCCGAGGAGCTCGTTGGCCAGGCACTCGCAGAAGGCGACCTGCGGGCACGCGTGGTCATTGCAACCAAAGTCGGTCTTGAGTGGAGCCAGGGATGCGTGTTCCGCAACGCCTCCCGAGCTCGCATCCTGAAGGAGGTCGCCGATTCCTTGCGACGGCTTCGGACCGATTATATCGACGTCTACCAGGTGCACTGGCCGGATCCCCTTGTGGAGATCGAAGAGACTGCCGAGGCGATGGACAGTTTGCTGCGGCAGGGCAAGATCCGCGCAATCGGCGTCAGCAATTTTTCGGTGATGCAGATGGAGCGCTTCCGCCGGGTTGCGCCGCTGCATGTCGTGCAGCCCCCTTACAATCTCTTCGAGCGCGGTATCGAGGCTGAAATCTTGCCCTACTGTCGCGAAAACAACATCGCGACTTTTGGCTACGGTGCGCTTTGCCGGGGCCTGCTGTCGGGCCGCATGCGCCCTGATACAGTATTTACAGGCGATGACCTTCGCGGCAGCGATCCAAAATTCGGGCAGCCCCGTTTTGCGCAATATCTTGCCACCGTCGGACAACTTGACGACCTCGCTCAACAACGGTTCGGCAAGCGTATCATCCACCTGGCGATCCGCTGGATGCTTGACCAGGGAATTACGAGCTCGCTATGGGGCGCCCGCCACCCAGACCAGTTGCAACCGGTTGACCAGGTAAGCGGATGGCGTATCGACGCCGCGGCGAAAGCGGAGATCGATCGCATCCTCGAGGCCACCATTCGCGATCCCGTCGGGCCCGAATTCATGGCACCGCCGGCCCGCAGCAGGGTGGCATAACCGACAAAGGGGCGACTTCGCGCTCGATCCAACGCCCCTCGCTTGCCTGCACGTGAACGGCGCCGCCTCATTCATGTTGGCCAAGCGGTCGAAAATGGCCCACCTTCGGCCGGTGAAGGCTGATCATGCGCGTGCAGGGCCAACGCGGCCGAGGCTGGTCTTGAGGAGATGCCGGAGGCCAGAGAGGAGCGGGCAACTCGCCAGGCGGCTGCTCTGGCGCGGTTCGGCAAGCCGCTGGCCTCCGCGACCGTCATGTCGGGGCCGGTCAAGGACGGCCTGCTGCCTCGGCGAGTACTCGCGGTAGCCATTCAGGAGATGGAGGCCGCGTGTCGCTCGAGAGACTGGTGCATGTCGGGGTGGCTGCCGGCGCCGAGGAGGTCCAGCAGGTCACGCAGCCCGATCGCAAAACGCGGACTGTTGACGCGGAGGATGCGGATGAAATTGGCTTCGGGCGCTTCGGCGCGTGCCGCCCGACCACACGAGCAGCACGCGTATTCGCGCGTATCGATCAGCTGACCTTGGCCGCGTCTCCACCGGTGACTGCGAATTCGCTGCCGGTTACCAGCGCAGCGGCGTCGGATGCCAGGAAGACCGCCACCGGCGAGATATCTTCGGGCTGCAGCCATCCCACCTGAAGCGGCACAGTCGGAGCCCGAGCGTCCCAGGTTTCCTGCGCGGTCGGATGCGCTGGGGGTTGGCGATTAGATTGTGCCATTGCCGCCCGGAACCGCTGCTCATTGTAGGTCAAAGGCGTGCCGACCAGTCCCGGCAAGATTGCATTGACGGTGACGTTGTGTCGACCGAGCTCCAGGGCAGCCGATTTCATCAGCCCCAATATGCCCCACTTTGACGCGGAATAGCTTGCCCCATCCGCTGTGCCCATTCTGCCTTGCATCGAAGAGAGCAGGATGATGCGTCCCTGATTGCGGGCGACCAGCTTGGGTCCAAAGGCGCGAACGGTGTTGGCGGTCCCGTTGAGATTGTTCTCGATCTGGTCGCGCCAGTCCATGTCGTCCATTTCCATCAGCGGTTTCCAACCCTGAATGGCGGCATTGGCGACAACGATGTCGATCTTTCCGTGTTCACGCTCCACTTTCTCGGCAACTGCTCGCAAGGCCCTCATGTCACGAATGTCCGCTTTGGCTGCGGTGCCGCGCCGGCCATACTTCTCGATCTCGGACACTGTCTCGGCGAGTTCTGCCTCCGTGGCCGGAATTGCATCGGCAGTCGGGCTGACCGGTCCTGCAATGTCGAGGGCAACAACATCAGCACCATTGGCGGCGAATTCGACGGCAATCGCACGGCCAATTCCGCGGGCCGCACCGGTCACCACCGCGATCTTGCCGACCAGCGCCGATCCGCGCCCCGGCAGGATCGGCCCGGCGGTTCTTCTGGCAGGAGGTTTCGGATAGGGCCCGCTGACCGGCTCGGCTACCGATGCACGCTTTATTGGTTCGGCTGCTGCAACGCCGCCTGATAGCGCCAGGCCTGTTGCCGCCAGCCCTGCGCCGACCAGCACCGCGCGCCGTCGCACACCATTGCCGGTAGGTTGAAATTCAACGCGAGGATTCTCGCTCATTGGAAAGCTCCTTTTAGCTCAGTCGTCGTGTCCGTTGATTGCCGATCCGGCGATCGCCTTCAGCGGGTCGCTGGTGCAGGCTGCTCAGTCTTCCTGAACGGCGGGATTTGACCGAATTCACTTCATGTGCATCGCGTTCATTGCGCTTGGAGAATTCGCAGCATCCGGCTTTGGGCTCGATGGCGGCGACGGCTTATCGTTTGCCTGCGACTCTTCCCCGATGGCGCGGCGCATGATCGATATCTCCTGCTGCTGTTGCGCGACGATGTTCTGCGCCAGCCGCCGAAGTTCTTCGTTGTGACCGTATTTCAGCTCGGCGCGCGCCATATCAATCGCGCCTTGATGGTGAGGAATCATCATGGCAGCAAAGTCATGGTCCACGTCACCAGTTGGTTTGACAAGCATCGCTCTGGTCATGTCACTCATCGCCAGGTCATTGTCGACCATGAATTGCTGCTCGCTGCGACCGGCGCTGCCTGTGCCGGGGTTCGCGCTTGTTGAATTCTGTGCCCACGACGGTGAAGCTGCAGCCGTTAGCAGCATCGTGGACAGCAAGATTGTGCGCGAGGAAAGTGCCATGTTGACCTCCAAAGGGATGACCCGTTGCCAGCCGGACTGATGAAATGCCAGGCTGTCGATTTCTCGAAGTCGGGGCACCAGATGGCGCATTCAACTAAATTTGGATTTAGGTTTGATGAGCGGGGCTCCAGTCGGACGCAGAGCTACCGAGCGCTCAATTCAAATTGATGCTTAAAGTTTTTGCTTGGGGCGAGTGCGCCACCTCCCTACTTCGCTCCTGTCATTAACCCGCTCGGTGCACGGCACTTACGGCTCTTTCATCGCGGCGTCATCGCGCTCCAACCCGGCAAGAGGCTTGGCGATCGGAGCGCAAGGCAGGAATTGTACGATGGCAACGACTTCCTTGAACGTGAACGGTAAAGTCGCTTCAGTAACCGTCGACGATCCTGATACTCCCCTGCTTTACGTGCTGAGAAATGAGCTTGGTCTGCATGGACCGCGCTTCGGTTGCGGCCTCGGCCAATGCGGCGCCTGCACCGTCCACGTCGATGGAACGGCAGTTCGGTCCTGCGTTACACCGCTGTCCGCAGTGTCCGGCAGCGTCGTGACGCTCGAAGGCCTCGGCACGGCCAGCAATCCCCATCCGCTGCAAAGCGCGTTCATCGAAGAGCAGGCAGTCCAGTGCGGCTACTGCATCAACGGCATGATCATGCAGTCGGCGGACCTTTTGGCGCGCAATCCGAAACCGAGCGAGCAAGACATCAAGACAGAACTGGCGAACAATTTATGCCGTTGCGGAACGCATCTGCGGATTCTGCGCGCGGTCATGCGCGCTGCGGCAAGCTCGTAAGGAGACGCGCCATGGACGAGATGATCAATCGGCGCAAGCTGTTGCAGGCAGGTGGCGCGCTCATTGTGGCCTTCAGCCTGCCGATGGCACGCGCCGCTACGCCCGCCGCCGGAAAAACCCTGTCGACCGATCGGGTCGACGGCTTCCTTGCTGTCGCACACGATGGAACAGTGACGGTCTATTCCGGAAAGGTCGATCTCGGCACCGGCGTGCGGACCGCATTGACCCAGATCGTCGCGGACGAGCTTGACGTCCCAATGAATCAGATCACGATCATCGAAGGCGACACCGCGCTCACGCCGGACCAGGGCACGACCAGCGGAAGCTTTTCGATTCAGAACGGCGGCATGCAGCTGCGCCGCGCTGCGGCCACGGCGCGTCGAGCCCTTCTGCGCCGCGCTGCCGCGCAGATGGATCGCGACATTACCACACTTTCGATCCGAAACGGCGTGGTCACTGCCGCAGGCGGCGAAGGGCTGCCGATTGGGAGTCTCGTTGAACCGACTGCCCTTGCTCTCGACATCGAAAAGGATGCGCCGCAGAAGGCGCCCGGCGACTACACGATCGTCGGCAAGCCGGTGCGCCGCCTGGATATTCCGGCAAAGGTGGATGGCCGCTTCACTTTCATGCAGGATTTCAAGCTTCCCGGCATGCTGCACGGCCGAGTGGTGCGTCCATCGGGGTTCGGTGCGACGCTCGTCTCCTATGACGAGTCTTCAATCGCCGACATACCTGGAATTGTGAAGGTCGTCCGCATCAGCAACTTTCTTGGCGTCGTCGCCAAAAGCGAATGGAGCGCAATCAAGGCCGCCCAACAGCTGAAGGTGACCTGGTCAAGCTGGAATGATCTCCCGGACCAGGACAAGATCTGGGAGCACGTACGCAATACGCCCGTCGTGCATGACGATGTCACCAGCCGTCTCGGCAGCTCGCGCGCGGTCCTTGGTGCCGCGCCACGCAAGCTTCGGGCAACGTATGATTTCGCGATCCACACCCACGGCTCGATCGGCCCGTCCTGTGCCGTGGCGACCTTTATCGATGGCAAGCTCACCTGCTGGACCGCCTCGCAGGCGACACACGATTTGCGCAAGCAACTGGCTGCGATGCTGGCAATATCCGACGCGGACGTTCGCTGCGTCTATGTCGAGGGCGCGGGCTGCTACGGCCGCAATGGGCACGAGGACGCCGCGGCTGATGCGGCGCTGCTGGCGCGTGCGGTGGGCAGGCCGGTTCGGGTGCAATGGATGCGCGCCGACGAGCACGGCTGGGATCCCAAGGGACCGCCGACACTGCTGGACATGCAAGCCGGGGTCGATCCGCAAGGAAATCTGGCGGCGTGGGAATCGGAGCTGTTCGTGCCTGATGGATCGGCGAGCTTTGTGCCGCTCACCGGTGCCGACCTTGCCGGGCTCAACAGTCTCGGCAAGCTCAGCCCCGGCGGCGTGCTCAATGATCTCTCGATTCCGTATGACATTCCAAACGTCACGACGACCGCTCACCGGTTGCAGTCGACACCCCTGCGACCTGCCTGGATCCGCTCGCCCGGACGCCTGCAAAATACCTTTGCCAACGAATCCTTCCTTGACGAGATCGCGGCGAGCATTGGCGCGGATCCGCTTGACATTCGGCTTCAATATCTCGCGGACGCGCGCGGCAAGGAACTGCTGGAGCGACTGGCTAGGCTCAGCAAATGGCGTGAGCGGCGAAAACCGTATCGCAATGCCGAGGTCGTCACGGGACGCGGGCTTGCCTATGTGAAATACGAGCTGGTGCGCACCTATGTCGGCGCCGTCGCCGATGTGGAAATCAACCGTAAGACTGGCGCCCTCGCGGTGAAGCGCTTCTACGTGGCGCATGATTGCGGCCAGATCATCAACCCTGACGGGCTGCGCAACCAGATCGAGGGGTGCGTTGTCCAGACAGTCAGCAGAATTCTGAAGGAGGAAGTGACCTTCGATCGCTCCATGGTCACCAGCCTTGATTGGGCCAGCTATCCCATTCTGACCTTCCCTGAGATCCCGGAGGTCGTGATCGATCTGATCGATCGCCCGCAAGAGGTCCCCTGGGGCGGCGGGGAGCCTACCTGCGCCGTCGTCCCTTCGGCCATTGCCGGGGCCGTGTTCGAAGCGACTGGCGCACGCCTGCGCTCGGTGCCGTTCACGCCGCGAAAAGTGTTGGCGGCACTTCGCGCCAGCTGAACAGGCCACTGCGCGCTTGTGAGTTCGCCAACGTCTGCCCTGACCAGAGCGGCGAGCCTCACCTGAAACCCTCTGCGAGACACGAGCGGCCTCGTCCATGCAGGCGCGCGCCATAAAGTCGAATTTACAAAACTAAACTGGATTTAATGAAGCTCGGCTTCGTGCTAGGGCTATGTGGTTATTGTACAATTTCGGAACAGACAGTCAGCCTTGTCTGTGGCAATTGGGTAGGCGCCTGCCATCTGAGAGCGGCCGTGGTGCCAAGGAAGTCGCGATGCCAAAGGTGCTGCTGATCGAGGATCACGACGAGACTGCCCAGCAGATCGCGGCTGAGCTCGCTGGTCGTGGATACGAGGTCGACCGGGCGGCGACGGGCATTGAGGGACTCGACAAAGCTCGCGCAGGCGGGGCCGATGTCATGATCGTCGACCGTCTGCTTCCCGGAATCGACGGCCTGACCATCATCGAGGTTGCCAGGCAGGAGCAGGTGCGCACCCCCGTTTTGGTCTTGAGCGCCCTCGGAGCGGTGGATGACAGAATTCGCGGGTTGCGGGCCGGCGGTGACGACTATTTGACAAAACCATTTGCGATCCTTGAGCTGATTGCGAGGATTGAGGCCCTGCTGCGAAGGCCTGGTGAAAGCCGGGACACCGTTCTGCGGGTCGGACCACTTGAAGCCGATTTGCTGGAGCGTACCGCTACGCGGGACGGTCGCCCGCTCGATCTTTTGCCGCGCGAGTTCCGACTGCTCGAATACATGATGCGCCGCGTCGACCAACTGCTCACCCGAGCGATGCTGTTTGAAGAAGTCTGGAATTACAAGTTCGTGCCCCAGAGCAATCTCGTCGATGTGCATATGGGCCGGCTCCGCCGCAAAGTCGATCCGGCCGGCCAGCCGCCGATGATCCTCAATATCCGGGGAGAAGGATTTATGTTGCGTGCGCCTTCCTAAGATTATTCGAACGAGAGCCTTCCGATCGACCATTCTTCGCGGGACCATGGTCGCAATCGGCGCGTTCGCGATCTGCGTCTTCCTGATCATCGTCTTCATCTACTGGCCGACTTCCAGATACGTGACCGCGAGCGTCGATCGACTGATTGTCGATCGCGCCAATACGTTCTCAAGCCTTTCTCCGCAGCAGCGGCTCCAAGCGCTCCAGCAACACCTCGACGGGGATCCGCGGCGGGTGAAGCTTGGCGGCCTCTTCGACGCGCAAGGAAACCGCGTGATCGGAAACATTGAAAGTCTGCCGCGCAACCTACAGCCAGACGCCCCACCACAGCAGCTTTCAGTAGTGCGGATCGATGCTGCCGGCCGCGAGCAACAGTTGGCGCGCGCTGTCGCACGCAAGCTTGATGATGGAGGGATACTCCTTATCGGCCGGAACACCGACGAGCTGTCTGAAATCAGCAGCACGATAGAGCGAGCAGTCGCATGGGGGCTCATTCCGTCGCTGTGCCTTGGTTCGCTGTTTGGCGCATTCCTGAGCATCAGGACGCAACAACGGCTCGACCAGTACAACCGGCAGATCCAACGCATCGTGGCGGGCGAATTGCGCGAACGCTTGCCGGAACAAGGTGGGGCTCCCTTCACCGAGCTGGCGCGGCTTATCAATGCAATGCTGGATGAAATGGAGGAGCTTCTGCGTAGCGTTGCCGGAGTGGGCGACGACATCGCTCACGACCTGCGGACGCCGCTCACGAATGTGCGGATGACCCTGGAGCGCGGACGGCACAAAGCGAAGACTCTTGACGAGCTGAAAGCGGCTGTCGATCGCGCCATCGGCGGGCTCGACCAATCATTAACGATGGTCACCGCCCTGCTCCGCATCACCGAAATCGAGCATAGTCGGCGTTTGGCGGGGTTCCGGGGGGTCGACCTGGCGGAGTTGGTACACGACGTTGGAGAGCTCTACGAGCCTATGGCCAAAGACAAAGGCGTAACTCTAGTCGTAGAAGCCAAAGAAAAGATGGTGGTCCAGGGCGATCGCGACCTGCTGTTCGAGGCCATTGCAAATCTCGTCGACAACGCCGTGAAATTCACGCCGGAATGCGGCCATATCGAACTCAAGCTCTGCCGCATCGGAGAAAAGAGCGTCGTGCACGTCAGCGACACCGGGCGCGGAATCGCACCGAGCGAGCGTGACCTCGTCACGAGACGCTTTTATCGATCCGACAAAAGCCGCGGGGAGCCCGGGGTTGGATTGGGTCTGAGCCTGGTGGTTGCGATCGCAAAATTGCACGGAGTTCAGTTCGGGCTGTCGCCAGCGCCAACCGGACGGGGTTGCGTTGCGGAGATCGTGTTCGAGCGCGTTCCACCGCAAGTCAGTTGAGAGCATTGCGACGCGTCGGTCGACGAGCAGATCTGCCCAGGCGCCCGGCCACAGCCAAGCAGGATGACCCTAAATTCAAGTTTAACTTTGCCGCTGAGAATTTAGTGGCCCCAATCCGCCGGCCGCGTATCTCTACTCCTAGCTAACGCCTTGAAGCCAACGCGTCGAACCGCTCCTATCGGTTCAACGGAACTCTCGTTGGTTCATACGGCGATTTGCAAATCGATGATCAGGAGATGCCGATGCGGCGACGATTGTTCGTGGCAGCGCTTGCGCTGCTTTGCGCCAGCGCAGCCAGCGACGCGCAAACAACCACCGGCCCCTCGGCAATGGGTGCGACTTCCCCGATGGGCACACTCGGCTCCAACGGAACGAGCAGCAGCTTTACTGGCGCCGGCGTCCCGCTTGGGGCAACCGAAATCGATTCCGGCGGTCTAGGTCCGACGGTTAGCGCGTTGTGCAATGCGACTGGCTCGACGGGCGCAATGGGCACGTCGTCGACCTCTTCTATGGGTACGGGTGTAACGAGCAGCGCTTCATCCCCGTCCTCGACCTTCGACGGCGGCGGCATGACACCGAGTTCAAGCTGCGCCACGACATCAAGCAGCACAACCTCTTCAAGCCAGCCCGCGACTTCGACGGCGGGCGTGCTTGGCGGCACGATCCCGCTGGGTGCAACGGAGGCCGATACCAGCGGCGAAAGCCCGATGACAGCGGTACCGCTACCCAACACTTCGGGCGCTGCGTACGCCACGGCGCCATGCACGTCCGGCTCCTCCGCTTCCTCGATGACCGGCGCTACCGGCACGAACAATTTTTCATCCTCATCAGGCTGCTGACTGCTTCAGGGAGCGTTGCATGCGCAAGCTATGGCTCGTTATTCTCGCTGGCGTGGTGGTTGCCGGAGGAGCTGCATTGGCCGCTCGGCAAATCCGCCCGCCCAAACCAAACATGGTTGGCGTTGCGCCGGAGTCGGTGCCGGTCGTGGCGGGAACGGTGGTTCGTCACGACGTGCCGATCTACCGGCGTGGCGTAGGCACGGTGATTGCCTATAACAACGTGATCGTGCGCAGCCAGGTCACCGGCCAGCTCATCAAGATCGCCTTCACGCAGGGACAGACCGTCAAAAGCGGCGATCTCCTCGCCGAGATCGACCCTCGCCCATATCAAGCGCAACTCGATCAAGCGATCGCCAACCGCGATCGCGATCAGGCGCAGGTCGAAAATGCACAGGCCAATCTGAACCGGTACGTGCCGCTGGCCAAGAACGGTTGGGCAAGCACGCAGCTCGTCGATACCACGAAGGCTCAATTGGCCCAGCTTCAGGCGATGGTGAAGTCCGATGAGAGCGTCATCGAGCAAGCGAAGACGAATTTGAGCTATACGCAGCTGACGTCCGCAATCGACGGCGTGACCGGCCTTCGCCAAGTCGATATCGGCAACATCATCCATCCGACCGATACAGCTGGCCTAGTGGATGTGACCCAGATCCAGCCAATCTCATTGCTGTTCTCGCTTCCCCAGACCGACTTTGTGGAGATCAATCGGGAGATGGCCAAGGGACCACTGAAGGTCCTCGCCTATAGTCAGGATGACAAGACCCAGCTCGATGAGGGTAAGCTCGATCTGGTGGACAACCAGATCGTTCAGACCACCGGCACGATCAAGCTACGGGCGAGCTTTCCCAATGCGAGACGGATGCTTTGGCCGGGCGAGCTCATCAATGCGCGACTCTTTTTCGAAACCCGCCATAACGGGTTGACCATTGCCGCCTCCGCCATTCAGCAGGGCCCCCACGGACCCTTCGTCTGGGTGATCGGGGCAGACGAAACCGTGACGACGCGGCCAGTGAGGGTTGCCGAGATCAGCGATGGCAGCGCGCTGATCGATTCAGGGCTTCAGGCCAGCGAGAAGATTGTGGTCGACGGCCAATACAGGCTGCAGCCGGGTACCCGCGTGCAGGAGCTCCAGGGCAGCGCGGCGCAGGAAGCAGATCTCCAGAACTCCGTCGAGCAGGAAATCCCATGAACATATCCGCGACGTTCATCCACCGGCCGATCGCCACGGTGCTGCTGATGGCTGGGCTGTTGCTCGGCGGACTGGTCACCTACCGATTGCTTCCCGTCGCCTCCCTGCCGAACGTCAACTTCCCGACCATTTCGGTAACGGCCAGATTGCCCGGAGCCGATCCGCAGACCATGGCATCTTCGGTCGCGACGCCGCTCGAGCAGCAATTTTCGCAGATTCCCGGGTTGACTCAGCTGACCTCCGCGAACGCACTCGGATACACCCAGCTCACGGTCCAATTTGATCTCAGCCGCGATATCGACAGCGCGGCGACCGACGTTCTCGCCGCGATCAATGCGGCGACGCCATATTTGCCGACAGGAATTCCCTACCCTCCGACCATCCGCAAGGTAAACCCTGCGGACACGCCGATCCTGGTGCTCGGCTTGACGTCCAACACCTTGCCGCTCACGACGGTGGACGCCTTTACCGAAAACATCCTGGTGCCGAAACTCTCGCAGATCTCCGGCGTCGGCCTGATCGGTATTGGCGGGCAGCAAAAGCCGGCGATCCGCGTCCAGGTCGATCCGCAGGCACTTGCCAATCGCGGCATCGGCCTGGAAGACGTTCGCAACGTGCTGATGCAGGCCAATGTTGATCAGCCGAAGGGCACGCTGAACAGTCCGCACCAGACCTTCACGCTGGGCACCAACGATCAACTGCTCAAGCCGGACGCCTACAAGAACCTGATCGTCGCGTACCGCAACGGCGCACCGGTGCACGTCAGCGACATCGGCAACGTCATCGAAGCATCCGAGAACAACCAGATCGGCGCTTTCGTCAACAAACAACCGGCGATCATCCTGGCCATTCAACGCCAACCCGGCGCCAACGTCATCCAGACCGTCGACCTGATCAAGTCCCAGCTGCCTCAGCTACAGGCCGCGCTGCCGCCGGGCATCAAGCTCGATATTCTGTCCGACCGCACCCAGACGATTCGCGCCTCCGTTTCCGACGTACAGTTCACGCTGCTCTTGACGGTCGCACTCGTGGTGATGGTCATTTTCGTCTTCCTGCGCAATTTCTGGGCCACGGTAATCCCCGCCATCACCGTACCGCTGTCGCTGATCGGCACCTTCGCCGCCCTCTATGCGCTAGGCTACAGCCTGGACAATCTCTCGCTGATGGCACTGTCAATCGCGATCGGCTTTGTGGTGGACGATGCGGTCGTGGTGATCGAGAACATCGTCCGCCATCTTGAAGCCGGATTGAGTCCGATGGAGGCGGCCCTGAAGGGTTCGCGCGAAATCGGTTTCACGATCATCTCGATCACGCTGTCGCTGATCGCGGTGTTTATCCCGCTGTTCCTGATGGGCGGCTACGTTGGAAAGCTTTTCCAGGAATTCGCGATCACGGTAAGCGTGTCGCTGATCCTCTCGCTCGTGATCTCGCTGACGCTGACGCCGATGATGTGCTCACGCCTGCTCAAGCATGACACGGGCAAGCACGGATGGCTCTACCGGCAGTCCGAACGCGCTTTCGACGGACTGCTTGCCATCTACGAGCGCGGTCTGAAAGTGGCGCTACGCCACCGCTTCATCACGCTGATGACGATGTTCCTGGCCATCGCGGTAACCGGCTATCTGTACGTCGTCATTCCAAAAGGCTTCTTTCCGCAGCAGGACACCGGCCTGATCGTCGGCGTCGCCGAAGCCGCGCAGGATATCTCCTACCCCGCAATGAGCCAGCGCATGCACGCCGTCATCGATAAGGTGGTCGAAGATCCTGCCGTGTTGTCCGTGGGCTCCGCGATCGGCGCCGGCGGTGGGGTCGCCACGGTCAATCAGGGACGCGTCTTCATTACGCTCAAGCCGCGCGAGCAGCGCAACGCCAGTGCCGACCAAGTGATCAACCGGCTCCGAACCAAGCTCGCCTCGGTGGAGGGCATCACGCTTTACATGCAGGCCGCCCAGGACATCACGGTCGGTGCGCGCCTGGCCAAAACCCAATTTCAATACACGCTTACCGATTCGGACCAGAACGAGCTCAATCACTGGTCGGCCATCTTCCTGGACAAGCTGAAGAGCATTCCAGAGATTACCGACGTGACGACCGATCAGGAGAACGCCGGGCCGCGCCTTGATATTGCCGTTAACCGGGACGTCGCGTCGAGCTTCGGGATCCTGCCTTCGGCCATCGACAATACGCTCGACGACGCCTTTGGCCAGCGCATCGTCTCCACCATCTTCACGTCGCTCAACCAGTACCACGTGGTACTGGAAGTCCTTCCGCGCTTCCAGACCAGCCCAACCGTGCTACAGCAGATCTATCTCAACTCCTCCAACGGACAACAGGTCCCGCTGAGCACGCTCACCAAAAGCACCGTCACCGCCGCGCCGATCGTCATCAACCATCAGGGAATGTTCCCCTCAACCACGATCTCGTTTAACCTGAAACCGGGAGCGGCCCTGGGCACCGCGGTTGCCGCGATCCAGCAGTTCGAACGCACCAGCGGCAAGCCGCTCTCGCTCGCCACCACGTTCCAAGGCAACGCGAACGCATTCCAGGCGGCACTTTCCGGCGAGCTGGTGCTGGTGCTCGCGGCGCTGATCGTCATCTACATTATCCTCGGCGTGCTGTACGAAAGCTTTATCCATCCGATCACGATCCTCTCCACCCTGCCCTCCGCCGGCATCGGCGCGTTGCTTCTCCTCATTGCCGTGCATATGGATCTCAGCGTGATCGCCATAATCGGGATCATACTGCTGATCGGTATCGTCAAGAAGAACGGCATCATGCTGGTCGACTTCGCCCTCGAGGTGGAGCGCAATGAAGGACTGACATCCGAACAGTCGATCTACCAGGCCTGCGTGCTCCGCTTCAGGCCCATCCTGATGACGACCATGGCAGCGCTTTTGGGCGGGGTGCCGCTGATGCTCGGCACCGGCACGGGATCCGAGATACGACAGCCGCTCGGGTATACGATCGTCGGTGGGCTGATACTTTCGCAGCTGCTGACGCTGTTCACGACGCCTGTGGTCTACCTCTATCTTGATCGCCTGCAGCAAACGTTTCGCGGCCGGCCCGCGCCGGCGCAGGAAGCTGCGTCAAGCTCCACCGCGGCTTGAGATTGCCGCGGCCAACCTGCGCGCCGCGATTGCGCGGCGCTCCAAGGAACGCGGCCTTGGTTCTAGCTGCACGACCGACTCCGGTTCAGCTAACAGCGAATTTAAACGCCGGAATTGCCTTTTAATAGCGCATCAGTAGCTCGTTCCTTAATCCATAGATGCTGGGCTCAATCATCGGAGCTGCATCATGCAGGACTGCAACGTAGTCGTCGCGCAAACCACTTTGAAAACCACGGCGATCAATCGGACGGAGTCACCCCCGTTTGGACGGTACGCTGGCGCCATCCGCCGTTTCGAGATGCTTGAACAGGAGCAAGAGCAGCAGCTTGCGCGCCGCTGGCAAGAGCTGGGCGATCAAACAGCTGCCGACGCCCTCGTGACCAGCCATCTTCGGCTCGCCGCGAGCGTGGCGAAGCGCTATCGGGGATATGGTCTCCCGCTCGCTGATATCATCTCCGAAGCCAATCTCGGTCTGGTGATGGCCGCAACACGTTACGAGCCGGGTCGCGGCTCACGTTTCTCGACCTACGCGCTGTGGTGGATCAAGGCTACGATCCACGATTACATTCTTCGATCCTGGTCACTGGTCAAGATCGGAACGACGGCTGCCCAGAAGAAGCTGTTCTTCAGTCTCAGGCGCGAAATGAGGAAGCTTGCCAGCGAGACGTCCAGCCTCACGCCGGAGGTGGCCGATGCCATCGCTAAGCGGCTGGAGGTTTCGCCTCGCGACGTTCTGGAGATGGACCGCCGCCTGAATGGCGACCTGTCGCTGAATAGGCCGGTTAGCGAAGATAGCGAGACGGTGGACTGGCAGTCGAGGCTGGTCGACCCATCGCCGACGGCCGAGGCGCTCCTGGCCGAACACGACGAATCTGAGCAGCAAGCACGCGCGCTGCGCACCGCATTGGATACTCTTACGTCACGCGAACGACGGGTGTTCGAGGCGCGCCGGCTAAACGACCGCCCTGCCACGCTCGAGGTCCTGGCGTGCGAACTGTCGATCTCTAGCGAACGCGTCCGGCAAATCGAAACCTGCGCCTTTGAAAAGGTCAAGCGGGCCGCCAGGAGGAACCTCAGGCCGGACAGGTCAGCATCGAGTTCCGAGCCGGAGCAGGAGCCCAATAAACAGATGGAAGCGGCATAGAGCTTCCTTCGACAATGGCTGCAGGCCCACCACCGCCGGTTCTGGCTCGAACGGGACTGTAAAGCTCGCCGGAGTGCCCTGGACGCAAGATGAGTGAAGCCGACAATTGCGATGTTCGTAATCGCACGCTGGACGAGCGGGGGCGATCGCCTGGCGCTTCATTCTTCCGGTACCCGCGCTCTCTCGGACGTTCTGGTTGTCGTTCTGGAAGCGGGAATATGGCCGCGTCCCGGAGCTCCACGGAGGGATCAGGTTGTCCGGATCTGCGCCATCGCCCGAAGTCAAGAGAGGCTTGAGCGATCGAGCTGCGTGTGATTCGAGGTTGTGCAGAACGTCCCGCAGCCACACGAGACGCAAGTCTGCTCCGACGCGTCGCAATCGCCTATCGAACGACCGATTGGAATGTTCGTGCCAGCCCGAATTTCTCGTCGGGAGAGCAGTGTCGGAGCGCATTGGGCTGACCGAATGATGGATCAGCCCAAGGCCGCTTGGAAGCCAAGGTTGGCACGCGCGGCTTATCGACTCAAAACGGCTGAGGCTCGCAAGGGACATTGTCGCCCGTCCACGGCGCCGTCGCAAACGCGCCCACGCGGGGGGCGGGAACGCACACACGCCCGTCAACGTCACGCTCGGCCGTGGAGCCAGCCGCCGCCACATGCCGCTGGGCTACGTAGTGCTCGCGAGCCATGGCAGGCGTCGCAAGCATGGCGGTAGCGATCAGTCCGGCCGACAACAGCTTGATTTTGGTCATTGAACTACTCCTGTGAAGGGTGAAGCCAAACCATTTGGCTTTCACCCACGCAGGTCGGAGTCGATGCCGGGGTTCGAAATGCAATATTCGCTCACGGACATTCAACGCGCTGTGAGTTGCTGCGTATGGAACGCAAACCGCCGAACGTCAGTCAGCTCCGCACAACGAATTGTTACTCTGCGCATGCGGCCCCTTCCCTACTTCTCCGTGCGAAAGGACTTTCGTCATGAAAAAGGTTTGTGTTCTGCTCGTCGCCCCCTTTTTCGTTCTTCTAACCAGCCCGACATTCGCCCGCGGCGGAATGGGCTTGCATCAGACGCTCAGGACAGGCGGCGTCTTTGGCTCCAGCGCAGCTTCACCAGGGACCAACTCGTTGGGTACAGCGCTCTCGTCGGACGCCGTGGCCAACGGCCACCGCATGAATGGCCCTTTGCTGGGGACTGATCCCGCCATCGATCGTGAAGAGGCAAAGGTGGACAAGATGATTGATTCCATCTGTCGGGGCTGTTGACTTCCGGCGAAGCTCCGACTGGTTTTCGCGAACCGACTGACTCGATGCTGCGGGCAGCGGCTCTAACGCACACTGATAGCGTGTCCAATCGAAGTTCTGCGCGTCGGCTTGCATTGATGTGGCCCGCTGCGAGCAAGCGTTGCAGGATAGCGCCTTAGCTTGTCGGCACACACTTTCGCGCTGCGCTCAGAATGCCTCAGAGGAACCGAGAAGGAAGGGCGCAATCTCTCGACGCCTCAACAGTCGCAAATCTCTGGAAGATGGTGGCCGAGCCAATTGAAGCCGCCGCACAGCTTCTAAACTCGAATTTAGTCGCCTTAATGCCAATTTAATAACTCCGCGCGGCGGTCTTGCTACCTTCTTGGACAGGACTTTGGGCGTTTCTGCGAGCAGCGGTGGTTGCACTCCAGGTTCGTCCTCACTTTTCCAGAGGAGGCGTTAATGCCGACCAAAACAGTCGCCGACCAGTTCGTGGAAACCCTCGCGGCTGCGGGGATCAAACGCATCTATGGCGTGGTCGGCGACAGCCTCAACGGCCTGACCGACGCTATTCGCCGCCATGGCAAGATCGATTGGATTCATGTCAGGCACGAGGAAGTGGCGGCCTTTGCTGCCGGCGCCGACGCGCATCTGACGGGCGAACTCGCTGTGTGCGCGGGCAGTTGCGGACCCGGCAATCTTCACCTCATCAATGGACTGTTCGATTGCCACCGTTCGCACGTGCCCGTGCTTGCGATCGCTGCACACATTCCGTCACCTGAAATCGGCAGCGGGTACTTTCAGGAGACGCACCCGCAAGAGCTGTTTCGGGAATGCAGCCACTACTGCGAGCTCGTGTCCGGATCCCACCAGATGCCGCGCGCCTTGGAGACCGCGATCCGGGAGGCGGTCGGCAAGCGCGGCGCGTCAGTCCTCGTCATCCCGGGGGACGTCGCCTTGCAGGTCGCTGCCGTAGCGCCGCCGCCGAAGCGCGCAATGTTGCTACCACCTGTTCCGGTCGTCACACCCGCTCCCACCGATCTCGCTCGGCTGGCGAAATTGCTCAACGACGCAAGCCGCGTGACGATCTTGTGCGGCTCAGGATGCGCGGGCGCCCATGACGAGTTGCTCGCCCTCGGTGAACTGCTCCAAGCACCGATGGTGCACGCGTTGCGCGGCAAGGAACACGTTGAGTGGAGCAATCCGTATGACGTTGGCATGACAGGGCTGATCGGCTTTTCTTCCGGTTATTACGCCATGCGCGACTGCGATGTCCTGTTGATGCTGGGGACCGACTTTCCTTACAGGCAGTTCTACCCGGAGGCGGGTGGCGCGCGCATTGCGCAGGTCGATTTGCGGCCCGAGAATATCGGCCGCCGGGCCTCGGTCGATGTCGGAGTCATTGGCGGCGTGAGCGAGACGCTTGCGGCGTTGCTGCCAATGCTCACGCCGAAGACCGACGCTGCGCATCTCGCGCAAGCCCAGCGACACTACGCCAAGGCACGCAAGGGGCTTGACGAGCTTGCCGTCGGCAGGCCCGGCGGCGGATTGATCCACCCTCAGCAGGTCGCGAAAGCGATCAGCGACCAGGCAGCTGAAGATGCGGTATTCACCTGCGATGTCGGTCTGCCGACAGTGTGGGCCGCCCGCTATCTCGAAATGAACGGCAAGCGCCGGCTACTCGGATCATTCTGGCACGGTTCCATGGCCAACGCGATGGCGCAAGCCCTCGGTGCGCAAGCCGCCTGTCCGGGTCGGCAAGTGATCTCGCTCTCTGGCGACGGCGGCTTCACGATGCTGATGGGAGATTTCCTTACCCTCGTTCAACAGCGCCTTCCGGTGAAGGTCGTCGTGTTCAACAACAGTGCATTGGGCTTCATCGAGCTCGAGCAGAAGTCGACAGGAATTCTTGACTATGGAACCGAGCTCAAGAATCCGAACTTCGCAGCGATGGCCGAAGCCGTAGGGATTCGCGGCATTCGCCTCGAAGACCCGGCCGACGTCGATGATGGAATCGCCGCGGCGCTCGCCCACGACGGGCCAGTTCTCATCGATGCGGTTGTCAACCGAACCGAGCTCGCGATGCCGCCCTCGATTACGCTGGAGATGGCGAAGGGCTTTACGCTTTACATGATCAAGGCTGTGATCGGCGGACGCGGCGACGAGGTCGTGGACCTCGCCCGCTCCAATCTTTGGCGTTGAGGGAGGCAGCAATGGAAGTCACAGCGCTGCTTCTGTCGCGCCTTCAGTTCGCTTTCACCATCTCTTTCCACATCATCTTTCCATCGTTCACGATCGGCCTTGCAGCCTGGCTCACGATTCTGGAGGCATTGTACATCGCGACCGCACGCCCCGCCTACCGCACGCTCTTCGAGTTCTGGCTCAAAATCTTTGGCGTTGCCTTCGGTCTCGGCGTGGTCTCCGGAATTGTGATGGCGTTTCAGTTTGGCACGAACTGGAGCGAGCTATCCCGGATGTCGGGGCCGATTCAGGGGCCGCTACTCTCCTACGAGAGTTTTACCGCCTTCGCATTGGAAGCGAGCTTCTTTGGAATTCTGCTGTTCGGCCGCAAGCGCGTTCCGCCATGGTTTTATCTGATCGCCACCGCCATGGTGGCTCTGGGCACGACGCTTTCAGCGTTCTGGATCATGGTCAACAACAGCTGGATGCAGGTGCCGGTCGGCTACGCCATACAAAACGGCACCTTTGTTCCGGTTGATTGGTTCAAGATCATCTTCAGCCCGGTGGTCTGGGTGCGTTTCCCGCACATGTTGCTCGCCGCCTATCTCACCGGCGCGTTCTGCGTGGCTGCCACGGGGGCCTGGTACGTGCTGAGACGGATCTACACCCCGGAAGCCCGTATCATGCTTCGAATGGGCCTCTATCTCGCCGCCGTGCTGCTTCCGGTTCAACTGCTGTTTGGCCATCTTGTCGGCGATTACGCGCATGACGACCAGCCGGCGAAGTTCGCGGCGATCGAGGGCCGTTGGCACGACGAGCAACCCGCGGGCGAAGTTCTGTTCGCAGTGCCTGATGCCGCCTCGCAGACCAATCGGTACGAAATCAAGGTTCCGATTCTCGGCAGCTTGATCGGCAGCATGAGCTTTGATGCCAGGGAAGTCGGCCTGACCAGCTTTCGGCCTCAGGACCGGCCACCGGTACTCATTCCCTTCTTCGCGTTCCGCACCATGGTCGGCTGCGGCCTCTTGATGTTGGCGCTCGCCTGGCTTGGCTCCTACCGGTGCTGGAAGCGCCGGATTCACCGCAATCCGCTCCTGCTCTGGTCGATATTTCTGAGCTTTCCACTGCCTTTCATCGCGACGCTGACCGGCTGGTTCACGGCGGAAGTCGGACGCCAGCCCTGGACCATCTACGGGCTGCTTCGGACCGCTGATGCAATGACGCCCTTTTTGACGACTCGTACGGCGGCTATTTCGCTCGGGGTGTACTGCGGCCTTTATACCTTCATCTTCGTGTTCGGGATTTTCTACATCTACCGCCTGCTGCGAACGGGCCCTGCTGCCAGCCTCGTGATGGCGACCTTCGCCATTCCCAATCGCCCGATGTCCGCGGCCGACCATCAAGGCGACCTTGCCCTTCCGCTCACCGCAGGAGAATAGCGATGGTGATGTTCTGGGTCGCGGTATTGGCGATCAGCATCCTGCTTTACGTCTTGCTGGACGGCTTTGATCTCGGCGTCGGCATTCTGTTCGGCATCACCCCTGGTGACGCGCCACGGCGCGCGATGGTGAGCGCGGTCGCGCCGATCTGGGACGGCAACGAGACTTGGCTGGTGAGCGCCGGCGTCGTGTTGTGGGGAGCGTTCCCGCTTGCGTATGCGACACTGATTTCGGCGTTCTATTTGCCGGTCTTGCTGATGCTGGCCGGACTGATCCTGCGCGGCGTCGCGTTCGAGTTTCGTAGTAAGGCAGCACGGACGCGGTGGATCTGGGACGCTTCATTCGCGGGCGGCTCCTTGGCCGCGGCATTCATGCAGGGCCTGATGGTGGGCGCGCTGGTTGAGGGTCTTCCGATGGTCGGCGCTCGCTATGTCGGTGGAGCCTCCGGCTGGCTAAGTCCGTTTTCGGTGCTGTGCGGCGTTGGGCTCTGTCTTGGGTACGCACTGCTCGGCGCCTGCTGGCTCGTACGGAAGTGTGAGGCCGACGTTCGCGACGCGTGTTATCGCCTCATTCCCTATTTGTCGGTGGCCCTGCTCGCCTTCCTGGCCACCGTATTTGGCTACGCCTTGGCGGAGGACCTTCCGGTAATGACGCGCTGGCTCGACCGACCTTCCTTGTTTGTCTTCCCGATAGCCGGCGCACTGGCTGCCATCATGCTCGCTACCAGTGTCCGACTTCGTCAGGATGCACTGCCGTTTCCGATGATGGCACTCATCTTCGTGGCCGCGTTCGGCACGCTCGCGATCTCGTTCTGGCCCTACATGATCCCGTTCGCCATCACCATCGATGAGGCCGCCGCGCCTCAGGCGAGCCTCGCCTTCATGTTCTGGGGCGCCGGCCTGTTCGTCTTCCCGCTGATGCTGCTCTACACGGCCGTCAACTACTTCGTATTTCGCGGCAAGATCAGTTCGACAGCCGAGCATTACTAAAGCGAGAGCTGGCATGCTCAAAGAGCTCGGCGCGGGTTCGGCGGCGACCGGCACTGGGGAGTTGACCAGCTTGGCACCCTAGCTGCGTATGCCACTACCAGCCAGATCATTAAACTGGAATTTAGTGGTTCTCTAGTCGAGGCGCCCTAACTTACCAAGTGAGCATCAAAATCAATTCGGGACGCCATGAGTACTTCTGCGACAATCAACATCGTCAGCCCCGCTCAATTCGATCAGGGAACGGCGCAGACTCCAGGATGCGAGCGTCGCGCCGCGATCGCACCGGAGCTCAATATCGCTTCGGCTATCTGGGGTGGACTGTTTGAAGTGGGACCGGGATCACAAACCGGCGTTCATCATCACGGAGAGCAAGAGACGATTGCCTACGTCCTTTCGGGCATCTGCGAGATCCGCTGGGGCGAGAGAGGCGAAACTGTCGCGAAGGCGAGGGCCGGCGATTTCATTCATGTGCCCGCCTTCCTGCTGCACATGGAGATCAATCCTTCGAAGCAAGAACCGTTTCGATGGGTCGTCGTGCGCAGCACCGCGACGCCCGTTGTTATTAACCTCCCTGACGACGCCTGGTCCACACTTCCGGTGCGCTCATGATCGAGACAGGAGCAGCACACATCCGGCGCCGCCCGATCTTGGTTGCCATGGTCGCAATTGCCCTGGCCGCCTTCTTGGCGATCGCTCTTGTGAGCTCGCGCAGCGTCGCCGCCGGGCCTGGGGCGTCCTCGCCTGCTGCTATCCCATATCTGCCGAGCATCAGCGATCTGATGATCGAGACGATCCAGCCGCGGCACGAACGACTTTGGCGAGCCGAGCAGGAGGGAAACTGGGATTTTGCGGCCTACGAACTTCGAGCGCTCCGTGGCGCATTCGATCGGCTCGGGCGGTCCCATCCAACCGACCAGCAGACCTCTCTTCCGCAGATGATTGCCTCCGTCATGGAACAGCCGTTCAGGGAGCTCAACGGTGCGATCCAAGCCAAGGATGGCACGGCATTCGCCAAGACCTACGCCGGCCTGACCGACGCATGCAATTCGTGCCATCAGGCTCTTAACCACGGCGTCGTCGAAATCCGCCTACCGAGCAGGACGTCCCCATCGGATCCAAATGCTACCGATGTCCCGCACAATTGAAGCTCTCACTGCGTACCGAAGGCATTGCCTAGCCGTTCCGACAGAGCGGCACGCTTGCTACACGGCTAAATTGAACAATGTGCTCGCTGTCATCGCGATCGCACTATCCCGCTGCTAACAAGAAAGGAAATTCGCATGCGCCTGGCCCTTCTCTCAACCTCAGAGTTCACTCCCGAACAGAAAACGCTCTATCGCGACATGCGCAGCGGAATCGAAACAAAATTCAAGGGATTTGAAGCCATCAATCGTCAGGGCATATTGATTGGCCCGTGGAATCCGTGGCTGCGTTACTCAAAGTTCGGCGGACCAATTTGGGAGCTTGTCAAAATTCTGTCCTTCTCGCCGACGCTGCCAGGTTTGGTGCGTGAAGTGGCAATCCTTGTCACCGGCGCGCATTTTCGTTCGGCGTACGAGCTTTACGCCCATGTCTCTATCGCGGAAGCGGCCGGGCTATCAGAAGACAAGATCGCGGCAATCGCGGCCGGGCAGCGCCCAGGAAATCTCACGGATGAGGAAGCGGTCGCATATGAAGTTGCTTCCGCCTTGGTCTCTGGCGCCGTCCTTCCAGAGATCATCCACCGGCGAGCCGTGAGGGTTTTCGGCGAGGCCGGTGCCGCAGAACTCATCTACCTCGTTGGCCTGTACTGCCTCGTTTCTGTCACCTTAAACGGCTTTGACGTTCCGGTGCCGGACCACAAACGGTGGGCGCCGGCAATTTAGGGCAATCCAGCCGCTGTTGTCGCAACCGCGATCCTGGCAGTCCATGGCGGTCGCTTGAACAGCGTCCGTGCGGTCGGCGGTCGGGAAACCGGCCATGATCAAATCGTGCACACGAGCACTTCTCTTCTCGTCGTGACGCTGGCCGCCTACCTCGTGGGTCGGCCCGTTTCAGGCTGCGCCCTCAACGTGCGCCTGCCCGAATCAATCGACCCGGTGCTCTTACGCGCCTGAGATATAGTGGGGCGAGCGACTACGGCTGGACTGAGGCAAGACATGTTTCCCGCCACGTCGAACGAAGGTTGGCCCCTTCGCAACGTTCCCGCGCGTTCGGCGTATGCCCGACCTGACGGCCCGAAGAAGATCCGCCTTTGCCATGGCGCACAATCGACCGATGTGGCGCTCGCGACTAGTGGACGGTCGTAGCACTTGCAGAAGTGAACAGGCTCATCAGCACAGCCAGGGCCAAGCCGTAACGCGTCGAACTTCCTCCAACTGGTGCACGCTCTTCAAACCGTGTGCGCGGATCTTGCGGCAGCCACACCGATCAATCCCTGCAGCGTTTCGTTAGGGGATGGCACTGTTCGTAACGAGCAGCGGAGCGTTCATTGCAGGACCGCAGATCCCGGATCAAGGGAGTGCATCACGATTCACGCTCCACGTGCTCCGGTGACATGGTCTTTAATCTGAGCAAACGGTGCGCTCCGGCCCGGCACAATCGCGTGACTGGAATTACGACTGTGACTACGGATTCCCGCATCTGCGCACGGCGATCACACCGTCTCGGAAGAGTGATCCGCGACAGCACCGAATGTTTGCGGGGCCTACCTACATCGGTAGCGTAGAACAAACTCCCGATGGAAACGCCCCCGACAGAGCAGCCGTCAGCGCAAGCTGCGAACTCTCCGCACGAGTGAGAGAACGGAGAACGAATATGACTGCTTTCAACAATCTGATCGCCGCGGCGCTGATCTCGACGGCGACAATACCATCTGCATTTGCAGCATGGTCCTTCGCGGATCAGGAGCCCGCCGCCTTCGCATCGATGTATCCCAACCGGGATGTGCTGAATGGCGGCGCCTTGACGCCTGCAGGCAGGATGGGCCTGGAACGAGCCGGCGGTGCGGCTCCCGTGTTCGCCGGAGGCAACATTTATGCGCGGCCTCGGCATCGCTAACGCTCGCCGCAAGGCTAGGCAAGGCATCAAAAGTGGTGCGGCTGTTGCAAAGCACCGCACCCCATTTACCGCGTCGAACGAGCGACGCGGCCTTGTGGCTTGCGTAATCGCACGTCCGGACGCTTCGGCACCTGAGCCCATCTCACCTGCTCAAATGCTGCTATCTGCTCCAACATCGGACAGATTGCTGCCACGCATCGCCCTAGATGATCCGCCAAGAGCAGGATCAGAGTCAGGGTGATCGAGATCGCCACCAATGCGCATGATAATGTGGGCGACCGGCAGCAGCTGCATTCGATCTGCCGCAGCCAGGATGGCAACGTCGCCGGTAACGCTCTGCCCGCCATGGCGGTGTCGATCGGCAACATCATTATCAACGCGCACGACGACGCCGATCCCATCAGCAAAGCCACTGCGCTCATTAGTTAGATAGAAGGCCGCTACACCCTGCCAATGGCATTCTCACCGAAAGGCTATGCAGCTCTCCACGATGCAGCACAGCAGCGGCCAAGTTTCCTAACTTGCGATTTAGTGTTTGAACTGCGATTTTAGTCGATGGGCTTCATCAATCTGCGTACGTTCTGATCGCTGCCGAGCGGATTGCCGGCCAAACACTGACGCATCACGAGGTAAGAAGACCAATGACGCCAACAGAAGAACACCTGCTTGATGACGTCGCGCGTTATGACCCGATCACCGTCTGGCTGCATTGGACCACGGTCGCATTCGTTACGGTGCTGTGGGTTATTGGGCAAACTGCCGATTGGTTTCCAAGACCAGATCGTGTGGCGATGTGGTCTGTGCATGTTGTGGTCGGAGCTATCCTCCTCGTTGTGCTGCCCATAAGAGTTGTGTGGCGGATGCAATTCGGTCGCACTCTGCCGCCAGTCAGGGGCGGACTGCAACTTCTCATAGCCAGACTCACGCACGGCGGCCTTTACCTTCTCCTCGCCGTGGTGTTGCTATTGGGAACACTCGATGCATCTTATAGGGGCGCCACCCTCTTCGGGACGTGGTCGGTCCCGCAGTTCGGTACGCACAATCCGGCGACTCTTCGTGCCATTCAGGCTTGGCATGGAATTGGAGCCAATACGACAGTTGTGATCGCCGCATTGCATGCAGCTGCTGCACTAGTACACCAGTATGGCTTCCGAGATCGGCTCCTGACTCGCATGAAGCCCTGAGTGCTCTCGTGCAGGCCGAGACTGATCTTGAGGCACCTTTAGGACGCCTAGATCGCAATTCTAAAGCAGAACGTCGCTTATGACGCTCCAGTACATATTGACAGCGAGATTGGGACAAAGGCTGCGGCCCAGCAGTAGGACGTTGTCCCGCTCTAGAATGTCTGGATGATACGATCCATCACGACTTGTGCAGCTACGACGCTGCGGGTCGAGCCGAACAGTTTTCCTATCGTCTCATAGAGTGGAACGATTTTGGAAGGGTGCTCCAGAGAAGTCTCAAGAAGTGCTTCGGTAAAGGCCTTCGAGCGTGTTCTCCTGGAAGTGTCGTTGGCTTGTTTTCCTGCCTCAGCCAAATCGTGCCGAATGAAGCAAGCGCGCCGATAGCCGAGCCACACAGCGCGGAAATTGCGGAGAGATAAGCCGGTCCTTCCCTCTCATTCAGTCGCGCGCCTCACTGCGTTCGGCCGAAACCTTCGGGATCTTCGATGAACCCGGGATTGGAGTGCAGCAAGCTATCCTGCAGATCCAGCAGATCGCACTCACTCGCAGCCACCATGCGGCCATCGATGAGAGTATCGAGATGGATCAAAACGAATTCATCGAGGTCAAATACGAACCGGCAGTCGCGTTCGACGTGGGCGACACCCCGTCCCGGTTCGAGCATCTCGAAGATGTGGGACCAGCCGCCCCCAACTTTTGCATCCGGATCGGCAATGATGTATCTGAGCATGAAGCCTCCGCGTTCATTCATTCGTCTCGGATGCTATTTGCCCGGGCCCATCTGCTCAAGTCGCAGTGGGAAGCTAAGCGAGTTAGCTTCCCTACGGCCGACTTTTCCACATGCTTATTGTTCGCGGCGGCGGCGCCGTGCCCTGGCCTCACGGCGTGGAGCGCGGTCGAAAAGCTGGGCGACGTCTCGCCCGGACAGACCGTTCTCACTTCTCGCTGTTCGCGCTTCAGTTCGCCAATGCGCGGTGCGCGCATCATCGCGAGCTCCTCGAGCGAAGCCAAGATTGAGCGGCTGAAGAGCCTAGGTGCCGATTTCAGAAGCGCCTGCAGAGCGTGACCGTCGGCTTCGTCGAAGATCTTCAGGCAATGTGCGAGGTGATCGCGCGGCTTTGCGCCAACAGAATCCCGAGTTGGCATCGCGTGCAACTCCTGGCCAATCAAGCCGTCGCAGGCTTTAAACCAGCCTTACGCGCCGGATGATTCCACGATTACTTCCCGCGATCGCATTGCTGGCCGTCGCACTATTAGGGCTTCCACGGCTGGCCCAATGATGGCAACTTGGGGCAAGCCCCGGTGCTACACTGCGGTGCTACACCGTCAATTCCGGCGGTTCGAGAAACGCCTGATACTGAAGGACTTTTTCGCTGCTGAACATCGGTGGCGGAGAGAGTGGGATTCGAACCCACGGTACGGTTTCCCGCACACACGCTTTCCAAGCGTGCGCCTTAAGCCACTCGGCCATCTCTCCGGAGCGCACTCTCTTGAAGGGGCGCCGATGATTTTGCAAGGGATCGCGGGGAAATCGGGTGATTTTTCCGTAAGATATTGTATTTTATAGACAATATCAGGCGCAACGCTAACGCTCGGAACCGCCTGCTGGCTGAACCGACGGCGGGTTTGGTGCGACGATTCACTCAAGACCGTCAAACAAGACCGGGGGCCCCATGATCATCCGCAACACCATCGCCGCGCTGAGCCTGATTTCGGCTGTCGCCGCCGCCTTTGCAGGACCGGCCGCCGCACAGGTCTGCACCCGGCAAGGGGGCGACGTCAGCTGTGACGACGGACGGCGCGGGATGCTTTCGGGCGATGCCATCCTCTGGCCGGACGGCACGCGTTCGAGCGCGACGCCGCATCAGAGCGTCATTATCGGCAACAAGAGCTCGGTGCATGTCGGGCCCGGCGTGTTCGTCGGCCAGGGCAAGGGCATGGTGCCGCTCGACGATCCGAACGCGCCGAACAAGCGGCAGTGCGCGATTCTGGAAGGCGTGTCGTATTGCTATTGAGGCTCTCGTCTTCGCCCCTGCCCTCCCCGAAATGAACGGGGAGGAGACTAGATCAGCCGCACGCCCGATATCGCCGACTTGAGCCAGCGCAGCGCTTGCGGCGGCTGGTTGGCGAGCGGCGCAACCGCGGCCTTCTCCGTCCGGCACTTCTCCAGTTCTGCGACGAAATCCGCCGACCATTGCTGGATGGTGTGGCCGCGCAGCTTCTTCATCATCGCATCCCAGCGCATCTTGCGCTCGGTGAGCGGCATCGCGGCCGCGACCGCGATCGCGCGCGCCATGCCGTCGATGTCGTGCGGATTGACCAGCAGCGCGGCGTCGAGTTCGTTGGCCGCGCCGGCGAATTTCGACAACACCAGCACGCCGGGATCGGCCGGGTTTTGTGCGGCGACATATTCCTTGGCGACCAGGTTCATGCCGTCGTGCAGCGGCGTCACCACGCCGATCTGCGCGGTGCGGTAGAGTCCCGCGAGCACGGCCTGGCTAAAGCCCTTGTTGAGATAGCGGATAGGTGTCCAGTCGGCCTCGCCGTGGCGGCCGTTGACGTCGGACACGAGCCGCGCGACTTCGTTCTGCAAATTGCCATAGGCTTCGATGGCACCGCGCGAGGGATTTGCGATCTGCAACAGCGAGATGCTGCGCGCAAACTGCGGATGCTCGGTCCAAAGCCGATCGAACGCGCTGATGCGGTTGACGAGGCCCTTGGAATAGTCGAGCCGGTCGACGCCGATCGCGAGCCGCTCACCGTTGAGGCTGCGGCGAAGCCGGGAGACGTCCGGATGCGACGCCGATTTCGCCGCGTATTGCGCGAACTTCTCGGCGTCGATGCCGATCGGAAAGACCTCGCAGCGCGTTCGGCCATGCTGCGAGATCGCAACGCCGTCTTCGACGGCGAGGCCGAGTTCGCCCGCGACATAGCCGAGAAAATTCTGGCAGTCGTCATGGGTCTGGAAGCCGATCAGATCGTAGGCCAGCATCGCCGTGATCAGCTCGCGATGATTGGGCACGCCCTGCATCACCGCGGCGACAGGCCATGGCGTATGGAGGAAGAAGCCGATCGGATCGTCGACGCCGAGGTCCCGCAGCTCCGCGCCGAGTGCGAGGAAATGATAATCCTGCACCCAGAACGCGGTTTGTGCTTTCCGAAAGCGCATCAAGGCGCGCGCCATGAAGGCGTTGACCTCGCGATAGCTGACATAGTCGTCACGCGAGACGCGGATCAGATCGCTGCGCGAGTGCAGCGCCGGCCACAGCGCCGAATTGGCAAACCCCTCGTAATACCCGCCATAGTGTGCCGCCGGCAGATCCAGCGTCGCGATCGCGCCCGAACCCAATGCTTCGATTTCGGCGAACGGCTCCTTTTGATGACCGTCACGCACACGGCCCGAGGAACCCACCCAGATCGCGCCCGAATGTTCCACGACGGGTAACAAGGCCGCCGCGAGACCGCCCGTCATGGGCTCGTTGGGTTTGCCGCGTGCGACGCGATTCGAAACGACGACTAAGTTCACAGGTCGTCCCCTCCTGTTTCATTCCACCCGTTTAACTGCCGTTCATCAATATGGTTCCTGATCATCCTTTGCACCAATTGAAACCAAAATCGGGCGTGCGCGTTGGAACCGGTTTACCTCCAGGGAACCCGACGATTTCGCTACACAAAGTCGGTTTGGGTTACCGTGGCGCGCACAGCATGAAACGGGCGCGCTGGGGAATTACGCGCGCGATATGTGGCTCCGAGATGTCGGTGCCTTATTCCAACCTTGAGTCGTCGAGCAGCCGCGCGAGGAACGTGCGCACGTCGTTCGGCGCGTCGAAGTGCCCGTTGACACCCATAGCGCGGCGGCCGACCGAGAAAGCGAGCCCGTTCATGTCGGGCATGATCGCGAACACGGTCTCGTCGGTGACGTCATCGCCGATGAAGATCGGACGGCGGCCCTTGAAAGGCTCGTGCTTCATCAACTCGCGCACGCCGGTCGCCTTGGTGAAACCGGAATGCTTGATCTCGCAAACGAACTTGCCGGGCAGCACCTCGATCGGCGCATTGGGCAGGTCGGCGCGGATCAGCGAAACGGATTCATAGATCGCCTTCTCCGCATGCGGCGCAAGGCGGTAGTGCAGCGCCAGCGAATAGCCCTTGTCCTCGAGCAGAATGCCGGGACTGAGCTTGGCGACCGCCGCGAGCCGCCGCTTCAGCTCCTTGTCCAGCGGCGGCGCGCTGACGGCATCGGCTTCGTTGTCCACCGAAAGCCGCATCTCCGCGCCGTGGCCGGCGACGGCGCGAAAGACATCGGGCGCGAAGATCAGGTCGATGTCGTTGAGCGAACGGCCGCTGACCATCGCCAGTGCGCCCGAGGTGCGCTCCGTCAACCGGTTCAGCGTTTCCGACAGGCCGGGCGGCACCCACACCTCGCGCGGCGTCGGCATCAGGTCGAGCAGCGTCCCGTCGATGTCGAGCAGGATCGCTGTTTGATTGAGATGCGGCACGAGCGCGTGGGGCACCGGCACCGCATCGGGCGCTTCATCGTCGACCATGGTGCGCTCTTGATCCAATTCAGCCAGTTCCGATTTCATAGTCTACTCCATGGAAGCAAGCGGCCGCGCGATTTCTTCGAGCGATCTGCGTTCCGCCGAGATGGCATAGCGCCACGCCACGATCGCGGCCGCGATCATCAGGAAGGCCCCCAGTAAATAGCCTGCGAATACGCTCGTGCGCGACCCCGTGTCGATCAGCGCCCCGAACAATGCGGGGCCGATCACGCCGCCGATACCGGTGCCGACCGCGTAGAACACGGCGATCGCGAGCGCGCGGACTTCCAAGGGAAACGTCTCGCTGACGGTGAGATAGGCGGCGCTCGCGGCGGGCGAGGCAAAGAAGAAGATCACCATCCAGGCGATGGTCTGCCCCTGCGCGCTCAAGGCGCCAATCGAGAACAGATAGCCCGACAGCGCCAGCAACAAGCCCGACACCCCATAGGTGAACATGATCATGGTCCGGCGGCCGAGCGTATCGAACAGGCGGCCGAGCAGCAGCGGGCCGAGGAAATTGCCGGCGGCGAAGGGGAGCAGATACCAGCCGACATGATCGGCGCTGATGCCGTAAAAATCGGTCAACACCAGCGCAAAGGTGAAGAAGATGGCGTTGTAGAAGAAGGCCTGCGCGATCATCAGCACGAGGCCGACCATCGCCCGCTGGCGATAGACCGAGAACAGCGTGTGCACGACCTCGCGGATCGGCGTGTGGCTCCGCATTTTCAGGCGGATCCTGGCGAAGCGGCCGTCGGTCGTATCCTGGTCGTGTCCGAGCACCGAGCGTTCGATCTCGTCGACGATGGCGTGGGCCTGGTCGGGACGGCCGTGGATCATCAGCCAGCGCGGGCTCTCCGGAATCCACATCCGCATCAAGAGCACGACGAGGCCGATGGCCGCGCCGATGAGATAAGCGAGGCGCCAGCCGAGATCAGGGCCGATCACCGCGGGATCGAGCAGCACAATGGCCGCTACGGCGCCCATCGCGGCACCGATCCAGAAGCTGCCGTTGATGACGAGATCAGTCCAGCCGCGATAGCGCGCCGGCACCAGTTCCTGGATGGTCGAATTGATCGCGGTATATTCGCCGCCGATGCCGGCGCCGGTGAGAAAGCGAAACAGTGCGTAGCTCGCGACATTCCATGACAGAGCCGTCGCGGCCGTCGCCGAGAGATAGAGCGCGAGCGTGATGAAGAACAGCTTCTTGCGACCGATGCGGTCGGTGAGCCAGCCGAAGCCGAGCGCGCCGAGCACCGCGCCTGCGAGATAGGCGGAATTGGCAATGCCGAGATCGAGATTGGAGAAATGCAGCGAGGGACTCTGCTTCAGCGCGCCGGAGAGCGCGCCGGCCAACGTCACCTCGAGGCCATCCAGAATCCAGGTGATGCCGAGCGCGAGCACGACGCGGGTGTGAAACCCGCTCCACGGCAGCGCGTCAAGTCGCGCGGGAATGCTGGTTTCGATGATGCGGTCGCCCGCGGCCGCCTTCGCGACCGCCTTGGAGACCACAGGTCCATCGTCCGGCGCTAGGCTTCGCTGCAATTCCATCGCGTTGTTGCATCTGACCAATGGACATGGCCCCGGTTCACATAGCGTGGACAGGGGCGATCCGATCAAGGGGGTGCGGCATTCCGCCTGCCACCTGCGACAACGTCTGCGGCGAGGGCAGGTTCCCGCAGGAACGACTGCTCGCGCCGCTGGTTTTCGGTGGAGCCGCAAGGAGTTGACGCATGGCTCATGCCAGAAAGACGACACATTCTCGCAAAACATCGGCGGGCAAGAGCACCAGACGCGCCGCACCGAAGCGCTGGTCACAGCGCGTGACGAAGGAGAGCGACGCGCTCGACCTCAAACAAGGCGTGTTCAAGCTGACCAGCGCGAAGAAAATCGCGGCTTCGTTGAAGCGCTCGGCCGAGCACAGCGCGCGCCGCAAGACCGGCGCCTACCGCTCGGCGCTGTCGATGCTGACGTTCTACATCAACCGCGCCGGCAAGACGCTGCCGCAGACGCAGCGCACCCGGCTGGAGCGGGCAAAGGTGGAGCTGAAGCGGGCGTTCGGGAGGGAGTGAGCGCCAGGTCATCCTGGACAAGCGCAGCGCCGATCCAGTACCTATTACCCCAGGGAGCAGTTTGGCGAAGATTCGGGGTTAGCGGCCCGCGCCGCAACTTCGCGCTGGGGTAATGGATCCTGGCTTTCGCCAGGACGACGGCGGAGTGCGTGGCGCGCTTCGGGCCTCACGCCGCCCGGATATTGCCCATGAAGCGGTCGAGCTCGGCGCGCAGGCGGGTGCTTTCGGACGACAGCGTCTTGGCCGAATGCAGCACCTCTTCCGAAGCCGAGCCGGTTTCGGCGGCACCGCGGTTGACCTGGCCGATGTCGGTGGCAGCGGTCTGAGTGCCCTGTGCAACCGTCTGGACGCTGCGCGCGATTTCCTGCGTCGCCGCGCCCTGCTGCTCCACTGCGCTCGCGATCGACGTCGAGATCGACGAGATCTGGCCGATGGTCGCGCCGATCTCCTTGATCGCCGCAACCGACTCGGCCGTCGCACCTTGCATGCCCGTGATGTGCGAGGAGATCTCGTCGGTGGCCTTCGCCGTCTGGCTCGCCAGCGACTTCACTTCGCTGGCCACGACGGCAAAGCCGCGGCCGGCTTCACCGGCGCGTGCCGCTTCGATGGTCGCGTTGAGCGCCAGAAGATTGGTCTGCTCGGCGATCGCCGTGATCAGCTTGACCACTTCGCCGATCTGCTGGGCGGCATGCGAGAGCTTGCCGATGCGATTGTCGGTCTCCTTTGCCTGCACCACGGCGTTTTCGGCAATGCGGCTGGAATCGCGCACCTGGCGGCCGATCTCCTCGACCGAGGCCGAGAGCTCTTCCGTCGCGGTCGCCACCGACTGCATGTTGCTGGAGGCCTGCTCGGAGACGTCGGCGACCTGGCTCGACAGGCTCTGCGTGGTCTCGGCGGTGCGGGTCAGCGTCGAGGCTGCCGATTCCAGCTGCACGGCGGACGCCGAGACGTTGGAGACGATGGCACCGACCGCGCTTTCGAAATCGTCGGCGAAACGAATCAGTTCGGAGCGGCGAGCAGCGCTTGCTTCCTTGTTCTGGGCCTCGTTGGCGGCGGCGTCGCGCTCGGCCTTGGCCACGGCCTGCACCTTGAATTCTTCTACCGCGCCAGCCATCTCGCCGATCTCGTCCTTGCGGCCCAGGCCCGGCAGCACGACATCGAAATTGCCCGAGGCAAGCTCGCGCATTGCCTTGCACATCGCGATCATCGGACGCGAAATGCCGTTGCCTAGCATCAGGGCGAGCGCAGCGCCGACGGCAAGGCCGCCCAGCGCCATCATCAGCATCAGCCGCTCGGTCTCGCCGATGGTGGCATTGGCGTTGACCTCGATGCGCTGCTGATCCGCCGTCAGCTCCGACCGCAGCTCACCCGAGAGCTTGAGAATGGACGCGGCCGTTTTGGTCATGTCGCCGTTCAGCTTGACGATGACCTTCACGTTCTCGGTCAGTTTTGAAAAGGAGGTGCGGTACTGCTTGAGGAGATTGCTGATCTCGGTGACGCGGTCGGTGATCTTCTGGTCGTTGGCATAGATCGAGACCAGCAAGGTCTCCAGGAATTTGATACGGGCGATCACGCCGTCGGCGGTCTTCGGCTCCGGCTTGGCGACGAAGGCGCTGACCGAGGTGGAGACCGCAAGGTATTGCGATGTGATGTCCTTGGCCGTGCTCTGAACCGAGTTCAGGCCCGCCAATGCCGCGGTATCGGCAAGATCGTCGAACTTGAAGCGGATCTTGTTGCCGACGCTGTTGAGCTCATCGGTCGCGATCTTGCCATTCTCGCGCGTCAACGTGATGATCTCGCCGAACACCTTGGTAAAGCTCTTGAAGTCGGCCTCGAGCTTGCCGACCTGCTCGCGGCGCGCCGCGCCCGTGGTGGCCGCCGCCGACTTGGTAATGGCGGCCCTCAGATTCTCTTCGGCTGCGTTGGCCGCGGTCTCATCATCGACCGCGCCAGTCAACGTGTAGGCCCGCGCCAGCCCCTGGTAAGCGATCAGCTCGCGATCGACCGTCCGCGCAAGGTCCGCTTCGGCGACGCTGGAGCGGTAGGAGGCCACGGCGGCCTGGATCCGCTCGAAGCCGAAATACGCGAAAGCCATGCTGACGGCGAGGATGGCGAGCACCGCCACGAAGCCGAGGATGATTTTTGCGCGAAAACGCAAGGTGAGCAGCTTCGATGTGGTCGGCTTCGACTTGACGGGCATTCCCCACCCCATTCCATTCGCGGAAAAACAGGCGCAGCCCGGAAGCAGCCCGCTTCCTGACGCGTGAGCACGGTAAATGGCAAAGGATAAGCGGCGGTAAACTTGTGGCGCCGCAACTGGCGGTTAGGTGACGCAGGGTCTCGTCGTCCTGGACAAGCGCTACCCAGTGAGCAGTTGGCGATGACTCGGGGTTAGCAGTTCGCCCGACAACTCCTCCTTGGGGTAATGGGTCCTGGCTTTCGCCAGGACGACGGCGGAGTGCGTGGCGCGCTTCGGGCCTCACGCCGCCCGGATATTGCCCATGAAGCGGTCGAGCTCGGCGCGCAGGCGGGTGCTTTCGGACGACAGCGTCTTGGCCGAATGCAGCACCTCTTCCGAAGCCGAGCCGGTTTCGGCGGCACCGCGGTTGACCTGGCCGATGTCGGTGGCAGCGGTCTGAGTGCCCTGTGCAACCGTCTGGACGCTGCGCGCGATTTCCTGCGTCGCCGCGCCCTGCTGCTCCACTGCGCTCGCGATCGACGTCGAGATCGACGAGATCTGGCCGATGGTCGCGCCGATCTCCTTGATCGCCGCAACCGACTCGGCCGTCGCACCTTGCATGCCCGTGATGTGCGAGGAGATCTCGTCGGTGGCCTTCGCCGTCTGGCTCGCCAGCGACTTCACTTCGCTGGCCACGACGGCAAAGCCGCGGCCGGCTTCACCGGCGCGTGCCGCTTCGATGGTCGCGTTGAGCGCCAGAAGATTGGTCTGCTCGGCGATCGCCGTGATCAGCTTGACCACTTCGCCGATCTGCTGGGCGGCATGCGAGAGCTTGCCGATGCGATTGTCGGTCTCCTTTGCCTGCACCACGGCGTTTTCGGCAATGCGGCTGGAATCGCGCACCTGGCGGCCGATCTCCTCGACCGAGGCCGAGAGCTCTTCCGTCGCGGTCGCCACCGACTGCATGTTGCTGGAGGCCTGCTCGGAGACGTCGGCGACCTGGCTCGACAGGCTCTGCGTGGTCTCGGCGGTGCGGGTCAGCGTCGAGGCTGCCGATTCCAGCTGCACGGCGGACGCCGAGACGTTGGAGACGATGGCACCGACCGCGCTTTCGAAATCGTCGGCGAAACGAATCAGTTCGGAGCGGCGAGCAGCGCTTGCTTCCTTGTTCTGGGCCTCGTTGGCGGCGGCGTCGCGCTCGGCCTTGGCCACGGCCTGCACCTTGAATTCTTCGACCGCACCGGCCATCTCGCCGATCTCGTCCTTGCGGCCCAGGCCCGGCAGCACGACATCGAAATTACCCGCGGCAAGCTCGCGCATCGCCTTGCACATCGCGATCATCGGACGCGAAATGCCGGTGCCGAGCAGGAAAGCGAGGACCGCGCCGAGCAGCGTGCCGCCGACGGCCAGCATCAGCACCAGTTGCTCGGTCTTCCCGATGGTCGCTTCCGATTCGGACTCCAGCCGCTGCTGTTCGGCAACGAGGTCCGCCTTCATGGCGGTAGCGCCCTGAAGGATCGCGCCGGCCGAACCGCTCATCTCGGTGACGAGATCGTCGATCATCTTGGCATTGGCGATCAGTTTCTCCAGCGATTCCCGATAGGCACCGAGTAATCCCTTGGCATCCTTCAGGCCGGCGACGATCTTGTCGTCCATGGAATAAACCGCGCCGAGCGAGTTCTCGACGAATTTCAGCCGCGCCAGCGCGCTGGTCGCAATCGCCTGATCGGATGTCAGCACGAAATTGGTCGCCGCCGCGTTCGCGGTCTGGAATTGGGCATTGACCTGCTTGGTCCCGAACTCGATCGCCTGCGCCTCGGAATCGGAGGCATTGTTGCCGATGTCGTCGAGCTTGTATTTCAGGAGGTTGGCGTTGCGCATGAGCTGGTTCTGCACCAGCAGCGCGCTGTCACGCTTGGCCTGGAGGACTTTTGCGAAGGTCGCGGAGAAGTTGGAGAACTCCTTGGCGAGCTTGCCCAGGCTCTCCTGGCGCGCCGGCTTTTTGGCGCTCTTGACCGCCTGGTCGATGGCGCTCTTCAGGCCGGTCTCCGCGTCCAGCGCCGTCTTGGCGTCGTCCTCCTTGCCGGTGACGACGAAATATTTGACGGCCGAGCGATAGGCGAGCAGCTCCCGGTCGATATTACGGGCGAGATCGGCCTCGGTGACGCTGCTGCGGTAGGACCCGACCCCGGACGAGACCCGCTCGAAGCCAAAATAGGAGAAAGCCATGCTGCCGGCGGAGATCACCAGCACGGCGGCAAAGCCCAGAATGATCTTGGCGCGGAACCTGAGGGTCGGCATTATGGTGCGCTTCGACGAAGACGCGATACGTCCGGACATTCCCACCCCCAACCCTCTGTTCTTGCAACGCTCAGCCGGCCCGGAAGCAGCCCTTCCCGAACCTGTGCGGAAAATTAAGGCAGAAACGTCAAGAGGCGGTAAATCCAGCCGGCCTGCACCCCGGGTGGCGAGACTATCCGTCCTCCCGGCGCTCGTTCAGCCTTGCCGGGCCGAGGGGGCCGTGTTGCGGCCAACCGGAAAGCGCCTTACTCTTGGGGAACTTGTCGGACACTTATCAGGCACTTGGCGTTAGACCGGGCTGGTCCTCGAGGGGAGAAACGAGTGGGGCAAACCGATTTTCGGTTTGGCGGTGCGTCTGGCGTTGCCGTTGCCAAATCGAAGGCTGCGAGCGTCGATGAAGCCGTGGCCGAGCTCGTCGCCCAACTACCGTCCGACGAGCTGGCGCTGATCCTGGTCTTCCTCTCGCCCCGCTACGACCCCCATCGCTTCATCGCCGAGATCACCCGGCAGTTCGATGAGACCCGGATCTGCGGTTGCACGACCGCGGGCGAGCTCGCCCCTGACGGCTGGGACGAGAACAGCGTCGTGGCGCTCGCGTTCAGCCGTGCCGATTTCTCGGCCGCGGTGCGGCCGATTTTCAACCTCGACAGTTTCCGCGTCGAGGACGGCCGCAGAATCGGCGGCGAGCTCCGGCACGAGCTGTTGCGGATCACCCCGCAAGTCGATCGCGGCAATGCCTTCGGCCTGGTGTTGATCGACGGCCTGTGCCGCCGCGAAGAGGCAGTTATGTCCGCGATCTATGCCTCGCTCGACGACATTCCGGTTGTCGGCGGCTCCGCGGGTGACGGGATGCGCTTCGAGAAGACCTGGGTGTTCTGCGACGGCAAGGCACACACCAATGCCGCCCTCCTGATCCTGTTGAACACCTCGCTGCCGTTCCGGGTTTTCAAGTGCGACAATTTCGAGCCCAGTCCGCAGAAGATGGTGGTCACCGAAGCCGACATCGAAAATCGAACGGTCAGGGAGCTGAACGCGGAGCCAGCGGCCGAGGAATATTCGCGCATGGTCGGGATCCTGGACGCCAAGCTCGATCCGTTCTCCTTCGCGTCCCACCCGGTGCTGGTGCGCGTCGGCGGCGCCTATTACGCGCGGTCGATCCAGCGCGTCGAACCGGACGGCTCCTTGCATTTCTTCTGCGCCATCGACGAAGGCATGGTGCTGACGGCGGCGACGTCGCGCAGCCTGGTCGGCTCGACCCGCGACACCTTCACCGAAATCCGCGACCAGATCGGAGAGGTCTCGCTCTATATCGGCTTCGAGTGCCTGCTCCGGCGGCTCGACGCCGAGCAGCACCAGCTCACCCGCGACATGTCCGAACTGTACCGGCAGAACCGAGTCGTCGGCTTTCACACCTATGGCGAGCAGTTCGGCTCCATGCATGTGAACCAGACCTTCACCGGCGTCGCGATCGGAAGGCGCCCGTCGTGACGGACATGTGGCAGGGCCCTGATGCGACCGACCAGTTGCGGCGCGAGGCGGCGAAGCTGAAGAAGATCAACGCCGCCCTGATGTCGCGCGTCGAGCGCTCGATGGACCAGCAGCTCAACGCCTTCTCGCTGTTCGAGACTGCGATTGCGCTCGACCACAAGGTCCGCGACCGGACTCACCAGTTGCGCGGAGCGCTGCATTCGGTCGAGCGCGCCAATGAAGAGCTCTACCGCGCCAAGCAACAGGCTGAAGCCGCAAGCTCGCTGAAATCATCGGTGCTGATCTCGGTCACCCACGACCTGTTGCAGCCGCTCAACGCGGCGCGGCTGACGCTGTCGGCGCTGACCGAAATGATGGAGTCGCAGGAAGCGGGCCTGCTGATCGACCAGGCCGACCGCTCGCTGCTGATGCTGGAGGACCTGCTGCGGTCGCTGCTGGAGATCGCAAAGCTCGACGCCGGCGCACTCAAGCCCGACGTGCGCGCCATCGCGCTGGCGCCCCTGTTCGAGCAGCTTCGCAACGAATTCGAGCCGGTCGCGGCGCGGCAGGGGCTTGCCCTGCACATCCGCACCTCACCGCACGCGGTGAGGTCGGATGCGATGATGTTGCGACGGATCCTTCAGAACCTGCTTGCCAATGCAATCCGCTATACCCGCAGCGGCGGCGTCGTCATGGGATGCCGGCTGAGGGGCGACCGCATCTGCGTCCAGGTCTCCGACACCGGGCCTGGAATTGCGCAGGCGCAGCAGGAGGCAATCTTCCGCGAATTCCAGCGCGGCGAAGCAACCGCGACCGACCAGGCCGGCTTCGGGCTCGGCCTCTCCATCGTCCGCCGTTTCGCAACCGTGCTCGGTCACGGGGTGCAGTTGTCGTCCCGGATCGGCAAAGGATCGACCTTCACCCTGGAGCTGGAGGCGGGGGGGCGCGCGGCGGGGGGGGGGGGCGGGGGGGGGGGGCGGCGCCCCCCCCCGGCCCGCGGGGGGGGGGCGGGCGCGCCCCCCCCCCCCCCCCCGGCCCCCCCCCCCCCCCG
>NZ_JBVVPN010000009.1:60798-75987 GCF_055811035.1 Bradyrhizobium sp. MI1.10 | reverse complement strand
CCCGCGGTGTCCACCCGGGGCGGGGGCCGGGGGGGCTGTTGCCGCCCCGGAGCGCCAACGCCGCCCCCTCCCCCCTGGCGCGGGCGGCGGCCGCCCGCGCGGCGGGCGGCGACGAGGTGCACGAGGTCAAGCTCGACGAGCGGCACTATAGCGGGCTCGAAGGCGCCAAGATCCTGCTGATCGAGAACGATCCGAACGGCTCGGAGGCGATGGCCGCGCTGCTGGAAGGTTGGGGCTGCGACGTCGCGACCACGCGCTCGGCTGCCGATGCGCTGCTGCGCCTCAGCGAGCTCGGCGGTGCGCCGGATGCCGTGATCGCCGATCTGCACCTCGATCACGGCGAGAGCGGCCTGTCGGCCATCGCCGATGTCCGCCAGCATCTGAAGCTCGACACGCCGGCCATGATCATCACCGCCGACTACTCCGACAAGGCTGCAAAGGAAGCGAGCCGCCACGGCCTCGAGGTGCTGAAGAAGCCGATCAAGCCCGCCGAGATGCGGGCGCTGCTGTCGTTCCTGCTGGGCTAGTCCCGCGCGGGTGGATCGGGCTGTGCCCGCTCGCGATGGGCCGTGGGGCTCTCGGCTGCCAGCGTCGCGAAGTCGATCCTGGACATTTCGACGATCGCCTTGGTGCGGCTGAGCACGTTGAGCTTGCGCAGGATCTCGGAGACGTGGACCTTCACCGTGGTCTCCGAAATCGTCAGCTCGTAGGCGATCTGCTTGTTTTGCAGGCCGCGCTGGAGCATTTCGAGCACGCGCAATTGCTGCGGCGTCAGCTCGTGCAGGCGCTTCAGGAGATCCTGCGCGGGGCCGGACGCCCGTTGCGGCCGGGCCCGTCCGCGATAGGCGGAGGGAACACAGACCGAGCCGCGCAGCACCTCGCCGATCGACTGTGCCAGCTCCTGCTTGGACGACGATTTGGGGATGTAGCCGGACACGCCGAGCGACAACGCGCCGGACACGATCTGCCGATCCTGATGTCCGGATACGATGACGACGGGAATTTTTGGAAACGCCTTGCGGATGCGGATGATGCCCGAAAGACCCGTGGTGCCCGGCATCGACAGATCGAGCAGGATCAGGTCGAGTTCGGTGCTCGCCGCGATCTGCTCCAGCGCGCCGTCGATCGACGTCGCCTGAACGATATCGGCCGCGGGCGCCACCATCCGGAGCGCGCCTTCGAGCGCCTCGCGAAACAGCGGATGGTCCTCGACGATCAGAAATCGCATCACGTAAGAGCCATTGTGAAGACCTTGCTGAAGACCTCGCCCAGGAGGCCGCCAGGGCCGGCGTCGAATTGAACGCGTTGAGAATGGCTCGGCACCGCCAAGCCGGCTTGATCCAGGTCAAGAACGACACTGCGCGTCATTGCGACCTGCCGCGATCGGGCCGCGCATAAGGCCGGCTGCGCGGATCGGGCAGCTCCATCTTGCCGATTTCGATGATCGCCTTGTTGCGGCTGAACAGGCCGAGCTTGCGCAGGATCTCGGTGATATGCGCCTTCACCGTGGATTCCGCGAGCTGAAGCTCCTGGGCGATCTGGCGGTTCGGATAGCCGCGACGCAGGAGGTCGAGCACGCGAAGCTGCTGCGGCGTGAGCTCGTGCAGCTTGACCTCGAGCGCCTTGCTGGCCTCGGCCCGCCGCTGCGGCGTCGCCACGAAATCCTTCGGCACCGACACCGACCCGCTCAGCACGCCCTCGATCGATTGCGCCAGCTCACGCTTCGACGTCGACTTGGGCAGATATCCGGCGGCACCGAGCGCCAGCGCCTCGCGGACGACGCGCTGGTCCTCCTCGCTCGACACGATGGCGACCGGCAGGCGCGGAAAGGCCTCGCGCAAGCGCAGAAAGCCGGAGAAGCCGGTCGCGTCCGGCAGCGAAAGGTCGAGCAGCGCAAGGTCGATACCCTGCTCGGCCGACAGGATATGCAGCGCATCCGCGATCGACATCGCTTCGAAGATCCGCGCTTCCGGCAAGGCCAGCCGCACCGCATTGCCGAGCGCCTCGCGAAACAGCGGATGATCGTCGATAATCAGGAAGCTGGTCATGGCGCCTTCCCAACACTGCATCGCACGCGCACCTGCCGCGGCGGCGGAAGCGGCACATCCATGCGATCGCCGTCCGGCGCCGGGATGATGCCGGACGGACGCTACCACATCCTCCCGATCGCGCTCGGTCAAGATCGCTCAGTCGTTCGATTCGGATTGGACCGTCAGCAGGAAGGAAAAGATGTGGTCGAACTGATCGTCGGTGAAGACCTCTTTCCAGGCCGGCATACCCTTGGTCGGCCGCCCCTCATGCACGGTGGTCCAGAATTTCTCGCGCATCTCGTCACCGTAGCGATGACGCAGCAGCCGCAGGTCGATCTTCCGCTCGCTCTGGATCGCGTCCGGACCGTGGCAGTGCGCACAGGTTCCGTTGAATATCTCCTTGCCCGAACCGACGGCCTCGGTGCCGGGCGCGTCGCCCTTGGTCTCGGTGGCGACCACACTGGCGGTCTGCGTCGCGCCGGGCCCGGCCCCGATGGTCGTTCCCGCCGGCATCGCTGGGGCCGCACCGAAGCGAGCCGGCTGGCCGGTCGGCAAGCCATATTTGACCGCGAGCGCGCCGATCGTGGCCTGAAGCTGCGGCAGGACGGCATCGACGCGATCACGCAGCTCGGTGGATGTCTTCGCAAAGCCGATCGCCGCATCCCATGACAGGCCTTCGCCCTCGGTGAGCTGAATCTGATAGCGATCATTGTAGCTGGTCTTGTTCAGCCAGCCGGCGACCGGGCCCCAGATGAAGGCGACGTCGGCCTTGCCCTGATCGAGCGCCTGCATGCCTTCCTCGGGCGACAGCACCGTCACCATCCGGATGTCGGCGCGGCTCGCGAGCAAATTTTGCGGCGTGCTGGCGAACTGCACGGCAACACGCTTGCCGTGGAGGCTGTCGAGGCCGTTGAGCACCTGCCCCTTGGCAGCCACGAGGCCATAGCCCTCCTTCGCGACCGTGCCGGAGAAGATCACGGCCGGTCCCATGAAATCCTCGGACCGCGGCAGCCCGATCATGGCGTCGCATTGCTTGCCGAGCAGCGTGACACGCACGGTGCGCTTGCCGAAATAGGATTTGTACCAGTCGTAGGCGACCGGCCGGCCGAGCGCCTGCGCCAGGGCCTGCCCGATCTCGACATAGAAGCCCGGCTGCGACGGATTATCGCTCGAGAATGGAAGATTGGTCGGGTCGGCGCAGAGACGCAGCGGCTGCGCCTCGTCCGCATGCAGCAAGGCGGGAACCACCAGCGCGGCGGCACATGCGAGCAGACCTGCGATGGCGCGATTTCGGCTCGCACCGATGCCAGAACGATTCGGACGCATCCTCGTCTCCCGTAGCTCTTGAGTGGGCCGGAGCTCTGTTGAGCCAGGCGCTGCGGCACCAGGCATCGGCCGATGCCGCAGCTCGTGTCAGGAAAAGGCGCGCGCGTATCCCGTCACCTCGAGGATGCGCGCGCGAGTGCTCACTGGACGGAGAACACGAAGAGCGAACCGCCCTCGGGGGCTGCGGCCGTCATCTTCTTTCCTATCTCGCCCAGGAACGCCGGCAGCGCAGCGGTGCGGCCGACGACGATGGCGACATATTGCTTGCCGTCGACTTGATAGGTCACCGGACCTGCGCCGATGCCGGAGCCGAGATTCTTGCTCCACAACACCTTGCCGGATTTCGCATCGATGGCGCGGAAATCGCCATGGATGTTGCCGGCAAACACGAGGCCACCGCCGGTGGTCAGCGTGCCGCCGTTGAAGGGCAGGTCTTCCTTGATCGACCAGACCTTCTTCTGCGCCACCGGGTCCCAGGCCACGAGCTCGCCGAGGAAGCCGCCGGGACCTTCCTTGGTCGGGAATTCGGCGCCGAGATAGAACACACCGCGCTTGTAGGCGACGTCCGAGACCGACCAGTCCATGCAGACGTTGTTGGACGGGATGTAGACGAGACCGGTCTGCGGATTGAACGACATCGGCTGCCAGTTCTTGCCGCCGATCAGGTTCGGGCAGATGTCCTTGGCGGGATGATTCGGCCCGGGACGCTTGTCGGGATCCTCGACCGCGCGCATCGTGGCGACGTCCCACTTCTTGGCCCAGTTGGAGAACACGTATTTCTCCGCCGAAAGCACCTTGCCGGTCTCGCGGTTGGCGACGAAGAAGTAGCCGTTGCGATCCGCCTTCATCAGCGCCGGAACGGTGCTGCCGCCGATCTTCAGATCCGCGAGCACGGCTTCGTTGACGCCGTCATAGTCCCAGGCATCGGCAGGCGTGGTCTGGATGTGCCACTTGATCTTGCCGGTGTTGGGATCGAACGCCACCGTCGAGGCGGTGTAGAGATTGGTCAGCTTGCCGAAATTGCCGTCGCCGGTCGAGCGCACCGCCGTATTCCAGGGACCAGGATTGCTGGTGCCCCAATAGACCGTGTCGGTCTTCGGATCGTAGGAGCCGACCAGCCAGGGCGCGCCGCCGCCATGCTGGGCGGAGTCGCCCTTCCAGGTGTCGCCGCCGGGCTCATCCGGCGACGGAACGGTATAGGTCTGCCACAACTGCTTGCCGGTGCCGATGTCGAAGGCCTGGAGCGAGCCGCGTACGCCGTATTCGCCGCCGCCGAACCCGGTGATGACCTTGTCGCGCACGACGAGCGGCGGCGAGGTGATGACCGAACCCTGCTTGTAGTCGACCACCTTCGTCGTCCACAGCGACTTGCCGGTCGCGGCATCGAGCGCCGTCAGCTTGCCGTCGAGGCGACCGACGAAGATCTTGCCGTCGGCATAGGAGACGCCGCGATTGTTCACATCGCAGCAGGCGTATTGCAGCACGTCCTCGGGAATATCGGGCTCGTAGGTCCACTTGCGCGCGCCGGTGGCGGCATCGAGCGCGTAGACATATTTCGGGCCCCAGGAGCTCGAAACAAAGAGCGTGTTGCCGACGACGATCGGCGAGGATTCGTTCGAACGCAGCGACGCCAGCGAGAACGAATAGGCGAGCGTCAGCTTGCCGGCGTTCTCGGTGTTGATCTGCTTCAGCGGGCTGAAGCGCGTGTTGCCGTAGTCGTGGCCGGCAACGGCCCACTGGTTCGAATCGGATTGCGCCTTGAGCAGGGAGTCGTTGGCGCGAACGCCCGGCGTAGCGGCGGCCAGCATCGCAATCATCGAGATGCCAGCCAAGAAGCCCTTCGTTCCAAAGGTCATGTATTCCCTCCGCGATGTTGTTGTGCACGCCATGTTGGGCGCTTGAGCGCGCTGCGCTCGTGATGCGCAGTTTGTCTGCGAGCCATCGTTCGAAATTACAGCATCGCCGTTTCGCGGTTAGTATAGGCGGAAGGTAGTAGTGCGGATGGTTGGCGAGTTGCGCCGCTCATCTCGTTGTTCAGACTTGCGTCTTGTCCCTGCTTGCAGCTCGAAACGAGCCGTCGGATTTGGGCGCACCGCGACACAATCGGGCCGCTCCCATCCGGCGTCGCGTGCATCGGTCACGACGATGGCGCTACCACCATCGCGAAGTTTTCGAAGACGTTCGCGGCAGGTTTTCGCGACGTGGGGTCGATCGGGCGCGAGCGAACTTGCCGCCGGTCTGCGCGTCGGTCTCGCCGTGCAGGATGGTGACGCCAGGCGATCGTTTCCGAGCCGGACCGTGGCCCGCCCTTCGCAAAGCCTGCGACGCCGCCCGCGCGTCGCCTTTACCGGGACCGACCTTCAGCCCCACGGCCGCAGTCCTGGGAGGCCCCGGCCGGCACGGCTCGCCGCCGGCATCTGGTCGGCGCGGCTGCGGTGCACCGTCACGAACAAAATCAATGACTTAGCTTGCCACCGCCTACTACCAAGATCGCGATTACATTGGCGCAAGCGCGTGCTCCTATTCGTGTCAACGAACAAGACATCAAAGGGAGGCATGACGCGCGAGGACCCCACGTCCAGGACCAGCGCCTCGCACCGGCGGTTGAACCAAGCCCGCCGCTGACCGAAGCGTGCATCGTTTTCGAAGGCTCCTTGCAAAGTCGCGCCACGCGCTGGCGGCGGCACGGGGCATCGCGACCGAATCGCGCACCGCGGCAACCGTCACGATGACCTTTCCATGACGCGCCGCCTGTAAAATCCCAGTTGCAAACTTCCGTTCGCGCTGTCTCTAATTGGAATAACTATAAACATTCGGGAGGTACTCACGTGTCTACAGTCAAACTGACGGTGAACGGCAAGGCTGTTGCCGTCGACGTCGAGGACCGCACGCTGCTGGTTCAGCTGCTGCGCGACCACCTCAACCTCACCGGAACCCATGTCGGCTGCGACACCAGCCAGTGCGGCGCCTGTGTCGTCCATATGGACGGCAAGGCGGTCAAATCCTGCACCATGCTGGCGGGACAGGCCGACGGCGCCAGCATCACCACGATCGAAGGCATCGCCAAGGGCGACGAGCTGCACCCGATGCAGGCAGCCTTCCGCGACAATCACGGCCTGCAGTGCGGCTATTGCACGCCGGGCATGATCATGTCGGCGATCGATATCGTGCACCGCCATGGCGGCCAGCTCGACGAGGCCACCGTCCGCCACGAGCTCGAAGGCAATATCTGCCGCTGCACCGGCTACCACAACATCGTCAAAGCCGTACTGGACGCGGCAGGCCGCATGAAGGTCTCGCAGGCGGCCGAGTAATCGGCGCGCCTCGAAACAAAAACCATCGCCGCCGCTTTCGAGGGAAAGCGCGGTCAAGGCAAATTCCGGTCGGGAGGACCAGACATGGGTGTTGAAGGCATTGGCGCGCGCGTCGTGCGCAAGGAAGACAAGCGTTTCATTACCGGCAAGGGCCGCTACGTCGACGACATCAAATTGCAGGGCATGACCCATGCCCATTTCGTCCGCAGCCCGCACGCGCATGCCAAGGTGAAGGGAATCGATTCCTCCGCGGCACTGAAGATGCCGGGCGTGGTCGCGGTGCTGACGGGACAGGAGATCGTCGACGACAAGGTCGGCAACCTGATCTGCGGCTGGGCCATCACCTCCAAGGACGGCAGCCCGATGAAGATGGGCGCATGGCCGGCAATGGCGCCGGAGACGGTGCGCTTCGTCGGTCAGGCCGTCGCAGTCGTGATCGCCGAGACCAAAAATCTCGCACGCGACGCGGCCGAAGCCGTGGTCGTGAACTACGAAGAGCTGCCCGCGGTCGCCGACGTCCACGCCGCGATCAAGTCCGGCGCGCCGCAGCTGCATCCCGAAGCTCCCGGCAACCAGGTCTATGACTGGGTGATCGGCGACGAGGGCGCCACCGATGCCGCCTTCGCCAAGGCCGCCAACGTGGTGAAGCTCGACGTCACCAACAACCGCCTCGCGCCGAACGCGATGGAGCCGCGCGCCGCGATCGCCGACTACGATTCGGCGGAAGAGCACTTCACGCTCTACACGACGTCGCAGAATCCGCACGTCGCCCGCCTGGTGCTGTCGGCGTTCTACAACATCGCACCCGAGCACAAGCTGCGGGTGATCGCGCCCGACGTCGGCGGCGGCTTCGGCTCGAAGATCTTCATCTATCCCGAAGAGATGGTGGCGCTGTGGGCCTCGAAGAAGGTCGGCCGTCCCGTCAAATGGACCGGCGACCGCACCGAAGCCTTCCTCACCGATGCGCATGGCCGCGACCATGTCACCCATGCCGAGATGGCGTTCGACGCCAACAACAAGATCACCGGATTGAAGGTGAAGACCTACGCCAATTTCGGCGCCTACATGTCGCTGTTCTCGTCCTCGGTGCCGACCTATCTCTACGCGACGCTGCTGTCGGGCCAATACAACATCCCGGCGATCCATGCCGAGGTGGTCGGGGTCTACACCAACACCACGCCGGTCGACGCCTATCGCGGCGCCGGCCGCCCCGAGGCGAGCTATCTGATCGAACGTCTGATGGAGACGGCGGCGCGGCAGTTGAAGGTCGATCCGGCCGCGCTGCGCCGGACCAACTTCATCACCCAGTTCCCGCACCAGACGCCGGTGATCATGGCTTATGACACCGGCGACTTTAATGCCTCGCTCGATGCCGCGATGAAGGCGATCGACTATGCCGGCTTTGCCGGGCGCAAGGCCAAGGCGAAGGCCGACGGCAAGCTGCGTGGCATCGGCGTGTCCTGCTACATCGAGGCCTGCGGCATCGCGCCGTCGAAGGCCGTCGGCAGCCTGGGCGCCGGCGTCGGTCTTTGGGAGTCCGCCGAAGTCCGCGTCAACCCGGTCGGCACCATCGAGGTGCTGACGGGATCGCACAGCCACGGCCAGGGTCACGAGACCACGTTCTGCCAGCTCGTCGCGGAGCGGCTCGGCGTTCCCATCAGCCAGGTCTCGATCGTCCATGGCGACACCGACAAGGTGCAGTTCGGCATGGGCACCTACGGCTCGCGCTCGGCCGCCGTTGGCCTCACCGCGATCCTGAAAGCCATGGAGAAGATGGAATCCAAGGCCAAGAAGATCGCCGCGCATGCGCTGGAAGCTTCGGAAGGCGACATCGTCATCGAGAACGGCGAGTTCAAGGTGGCCGGAACCGACAAGGCGATCGCCTTCCCGATGGTCGCGCTCGCGGCCTACACCGCGCACAATCTGCCTGACGGGATGGAGCCGGGCCTGAAGGAAAGCGCCTTCTACGACCCGACCAATTTCACCTTCCCGGCCGGCACCTATATCTGCGAGCTCGAAGTCGATCCCGGCACTGGCAAGACGTCTTTCGTCAACTTTGTCGCGGCCGACGATTTCGGCCGGCTGATCAACCCGATGATCGTCGAGGGCCAGGTCCATGGCGGTCTCGTGCAAGGCATCGGACAAGCGTTGCTCGAGCACGCGATCTACGACGCCAGCGGGCAGCCGGTCACGGCCTCGTTCATGGACTACGCCATGCCGCGCGCCGACGACGTTCCCTCGTTCAACCTCTCCCACACCACGACGCTGTGCCCGGGCAATCCGCTCGGCATCAAAGGGTGCGGTGAGGCCGGCGCGATCGGCGCGTCAGCGGCCGTGATCAACGCGATCACGGATGCGATCGGCAAGAACAATCTGGAAATGCCCGCAACCCCGGACCGGGTGTGGCGCACGATCCACGCGGCTTAAGGGAGGAACGAAGATGTACCAGACCGTTTATCATCGCGCGTCCTCGGTCGACGAGGCCGTCGCCCTGTTCTCCAAGAGCAGCGAAGCAAAGTTCCTCGCCGGCGGCCAGACGCTGCTGCCGGTGATGAAGCAACGCCTCGCCAGTCCGTCCGACGTGATCGACCTCGGCAAGATCAAGGAGCTGCAAGGCGTCGAACTCTCGGGCGACGTGCTGACCATCAAGGCCGGCACGACCTATTTCGACATCATGCAGAATGCCGATGTGAAGAAGGCGATCCCCGCAATCGCCTATCTCACCTCGGTGCTTGGGGACCCCGCCGTGCGCTATCGCGGCACGATCGGCGGCTCGATCGCCAACAACGATCCTGCCGCGGATTTTCCGGCCGCGCTGCTCGCGCTCGGCGCCACCGTGAAGACCAACAAGCGGTCGATTACGGCGGATGACTTCTTCCAGGGCCTGTTCACGACGGCGCTGGAAGACGGCGAGCTCATCACCGCCGTGTCGTTCCCGGTTCCGGCGAAGGCAGGCTACGAAAAGATGCGCCACCCGGCGTCTCGCTTCGCGCTGACCGGCGTGTTCGTCGCGCAGACGAAGTCGGGCGAGGTTCGGGTGGCCGCCACCGGCGCCTCGCAAAGCGGCGTGATGCGGGTCCCGGCCATCGAAACGGCGCTGAAGGCGAATTGGTCGCCGTCGGCGATCGACAGCGTGAGCATTTCGGCGAGCAATCTGCTGGCCGACATCCACGGAACGGCGGAGTACCGCGCCAACCTCATCAAGGTGATGGCGCAGCGCGCGGTGGCTGCCGCTCGCTGATCATCGCGCCTTAGCGCCTCAACACAAATTTTCCGCGGCGCGCACTTCGGTGCGCGCCGTTTTATTTGGCCGTGCGGGTGAAAAGCGCTTGCCTCACTGGCGTGGAGGCGAGAAAAGTTAATCGGCCAATTAACTCGCCCCGCAGAGCAACGCCTCGGCGCTTGCCGACCATCGCAATATGCGCCTTGGATCCGAGGAAACAAACACGTGCTCGATCAATCAGCCCAAAACTCCTCCGTCCGCACCTCCGGCCCGCTCGCAGGTTTCCGCATCGTTGAATTCGCCGGCATTGGACCAGGCCCGTTCGCCTGCATGATGCTGGCCGACATGGGCGCCGAAATCGTCACGCTCGATCGGGTCGGCGCCAGGAAGAACATGAAGTCGGTCGCAGGCCGCGGCCGCAAGGTGGTCGAGCTCGACCTCAAGGACAAGGCGGCGATCGCGGAGGTGCTCGATCTGCTTGCGAATGCCGACGCACTGGTCGAGGGTTTTCGTCCCGGCGTGATGGAGCGGCTCGGCCTCGGGCCTGACGTGGTGCTCGCGCGCAATCCAAAGCTGGTCTACGGCCGCATGACCGGCTGGGGCCAGCAAGGCCCGCTCGCCAACGCCGCCGGCCACGACATCAACTACATCTCCATCACCGGCGCGCTCGCCGCGATCGGCACGAAGGAAGCGCCGGTGCCGCCGCTCAATTTGGTCGGCGATTTCGGCGGCGGCGCGCTCTACCTCGTGGTCGGCGTGCTCGCGGCGCTGCTGGAGGCCTCGCGGTCAGGCAAGGGCCAGGTCGTCGATGCCGCGATGTGCGACGGCGCGGCATCGCTGATGTCGTTCTTCTTCGACATGACCACGCTCGGCCGCTGGACCGAAGGCCGCAACGAGAACTTCCTCGACGGCGGCGCGCATTTCTACGGCGTCTACGAATGTGCCTGCGGCCATTTCGTCTCGATCGGCTCGATCGAGCCGCAGTTCTACGCGTTGCTGCGCGAACACGCCGGCCTGACCGACGCCGACTTCGACGCGCAGATGGACCGCAAGGCCTGGCCCGCGCTGAAGGAAAAATTGAAGACGGTATTCAAGAGCAAGACGCGCGAGGACTGGTGCAAGATCATGGAAGGCACCGACATCTGCTTTGCGCCGGTGCTGACCATGTCGGAAGCGACCGAGCATCCGCACATGGTCGCCCGCAACGTCTTCGTCGAGCGCCACGGCGTGAAGCAGCCGGCGCCGGCGCCACGCTTTTCGCGGACCCCATCGGCGGTGCGAGAGCCGGAAGTGGCCGAGATCGGCGCGGTGACGAGGGCGTGGGCGGAGCGTTAAGGCCTCCGCTGTCGCATCACACTCCGGGTCGTCCTGGCGAAAGCCAGGACCCATAGCCACCAAACGTGGTTTGACGAAGACTCGGAGTTACCAGTCCGCCCACCGAGCGCTCCATGGGGTAATGGGTCCTGGCTTTCGCCAGGACGACGGCTGTGTTTGACGCTGCGGCGTGCCTATAGGTAGCGCGCCTACGCCGCATCCACCTTCAACACCCCACGCCGGATCTGATCCTCCTCGATCGACTCGAACAGCGCCTTGAAATTACCCTCGCCAAAACCGTCGTCGCCCTTGCGCTGGATGAACTCGAAGAAGATGGGGCCGATCGCATTGGCCGAGAAGATCTGCAGCAGCACCTTGGTCTGGCCGCCGTCGACCACGCCCTCCCCGTCGATCAGGATGCCGTTTTTCTGAAGCCGCGCGACGTCCTCGCCATGCTTCGGCAGCCGCGCGTCGATCCGCTCGAAATAGGTCGCGGGCGGCGCCGGCATGAAGGGCAGGCCCGCTTCGCGCAAGTCCTCGATGGTGCGGTGGATGTCGCGGCAGCCGCAGGCGATGTGCTGGATGCCTTCGCCGCGATAGATATTCAGATATTCCTCGATCTGGCCGGAATCGCCGGCGTCCTCGTTGATCGGAATCCGGATCTTGCCGTCGGGGCTCGTCAGCGCCCGCGAGAACAGGCCCGAGGCGCGACCCTCGATGTCGAAGAAGCGGATCTGGCGGAAGTTGAAGAGCTTCTCGTAGAAGCCGGTCCAGACATCCATACGGCCGCGATGGACGTTGTGGGTGAGGTGATCGAGATAGAACAGGCCGGCGCCGGCGGGACGCGGATCGCGCACGCCGAGCCATTCGAACTCGCTGTCATAGGCCGATCCCTTGGCGCCATAGCGATCGACGAAGTAGAGCAGGCTGCCGCCGATGCCCTTGATCGCGGGGACATCGAGCGTCTTCTGCGCGGAGGACACATCGGCAGGTTCGGCGCCGAGCGAAATCGCGCGGCCATAGGCCGCCTTCGCATCGACGACGCGGAACGCCATCGACGGCGCGCCCGGGCCGGGCGCGGCGACGAAGTCGAAGCCGTGGGTGCCGGGCTCCTCGTTGACGAGATAGTTGATGTCGCCCTGGCGATAGACCGTGATGGACTTGGTCCTGTGACGCGCGACGGGCGCATAGCCCATCAGCTTGAACAGCGCGTGCAACTCTTTCGGATCGGGATGCGCATATTCGACGAACTCGAACCCGTCGGTGCCCATCGGATTGTCGACGCTGATCGTGGCCGGCGGTGCATCGTGCGGAAACGGACCCATGCTGCTCTCCCAAATGGCTGCTGGAAGGAACTATCCTTCATGGGACGCGCAAGGGGCGTGCAAATGAGACGGCTTTTGACTAACATATGCACAGTCTGTGCATGAAGTGGATGAAACACGCATGATTCCGGTGGACGCCTTCGATCTCAAGATCCTTGCCGCGCTCCAGGACGACGGCCGCCTCACCAACCAGGAGCTCGCCGACCTCGCCGGGCTCTCCGCCTCGCAATGCTCGCGGCGGCGGATGCGGCTGGAGGAGGAGAAGGTGATCTCAGGCTATCATGCCGATCTCTCCAGCGAGGCGCTCGGCTTCGGCGTGATCGCCTTCATCCAGGTCACGCTGGCGACCCACTCGCCGGACAATTCCAAGCGGTTTCGGGCTCTGGTCAACCGCATCGACGAGATCCAGGAGGCGTATTCGCTCACCGGCGACGCCGACTACGTGCTCAAGGCCGTGCTGCGCGATCTGAAGGGTCTCTCCAATCTCGTCAACGACGTGCTGATGCCGCACCAGAGCGTGGCGCATGTGCGCTCTTCGATCGTGCTCGACCGGCTGAAGGAAAGCACGCGTCTGCCGCTGAAGGAAATCAAACCCGGCTGAAATCGAGGGAAATCCGGCATTCGCGCTGCGCGCGCGATCTGCGATGATCCCGGCCAATCTGCGGAGACTGAGCCATGGCCCTTCAGCTTCGACCGAACTGCGAATATTGCGACCGCGACCTGCCCCCGAACGCAACCGATGCGCGGATCTGCTCCTATGAATGCACGTTCTGTGCGGACTGCGCGGAGACGAAACTGTCCAACGTGTGCCCGAACTGCGGCGGCGGTTTTGCGCCGCGCCCGATCAGGCCAGTGCAGGAATGGCGACCGGGCGTGTGCACGACGAAGCAGGCGCCGTCGGATAAGCGAGTGCATCTGAAGTACAGCCTGGAGGACGTCGCGGCGCATTGCGCGCGGGTCAAGGACGTGGCGCCGGAGAGGCGGTGAGCTGCCTCCCCGCCGTCATTGCGAGCGAAGCGAAGCAATCCAGACTGTCTCCGAGGAAGCAGTCCGGATTGCTTCGTCGCAAGGGCTCCTCGCAATCACGGAGAATATGGGGAGAGCTCGGCCCTACTCCGCCGGCAAAATCGTCCCTTCGACATCACCAAAACCGACGCGATAGCCCTTGCCCTGGCACCAGCCGCGCATGACGAGGCTGTCGCCGTCTTCCAGGAACGTCCGTTTGATGCCGCCGGGCAATTCGACCGGCTCGGTGCCGTTCCAGCTGATCTCCAACAGGCTGCCGCGCTGGTTCTTCTCCGGGCCGGAAATGGTGCCGCTGCCCAGGAGGTCTCCGACATTCATGGCGCAGCCGGAGGAGGCGTGGTGCATCAACTGCTGCACCGACGACCAGTACATGTATTTGAAATTGGTTCGGCTGATGCCGGCCGGTGCATTGGCTCCGGCGGCACGCAAGGAGACGTCGAGTTCGAGATCGTAGTTCTGCGGCTTGCCCTGCTTGAGGTAGTCGAGCGGCACCGGCTCCTGCTCCGGCCCGCTCAGACGAAACGGCTCCAGCGCCTCGCGCGTCACCACCCACGGGCTGATCGAGGTCGCGAACGCCTTGGCGAGGAACGGGCCAAGCGGCACATATTCCCATTGCTGGATATCGCGCGCGCTCCAGTCGTTGAGTAGCACGAAGCCGAAGATCATCTCCTCGGCCTGCTGCTCAGTGAGCATGCCCCCCATCGGCGAGGGCTGCCCGATCACGACACCCATCTCCAGCTCGAAATCGAGCCGCTTGCACGGTCCGAAGCTCGGCACCTCGACATTGGGCGGCTTCAGCTGCCCGCGCGGACGCTTCACCTTGGTGCCCGAGACCACGACGGTCGAGGCACGGCCGTTGTAAGCGATCGGCATATGCAGCCAGTTCGGCTGCAGCGCATTGTCCTTGCCACGGAACATCACGCCGACGTTGGTGGCGTGCTCCTTGGACGAATAGAAATCGGTGTAGCCGGAGACTGCGAATGGCAGATGCAGTTTCGCATCGCGCATCGGCACCAGAGCCTGCTTGCGCAGCTCCTCGTTGTCGCGCAGCTCGGGATGATCGTGGCGCAACAGCTCGCTGATCCGCGCCCGCGTCTTCGCCCAGACCTTTGGTCCCAGCGTCATGAAAGCATTGAGCGACGGCGTCGAGAACACGCCGAGCGGCCCGACGTCGAGCCGCGAATCCTGCTCGAGTTCCCAGAGATCGAGCACATAGTCGCCGATCGCCACGCCGACGCGCTGAGTCGGATTGGCCGCGGTCGAGAACACGCCGTAAGGCAGGTTCTGGATCGGGAAGTCGGAGGCGGGATCGACGTCGATGAAAGAGCGGAGGCTGGGATCGTTGGGGTGGGTTGTCACTTTTTCACTCGGTCCTTTTTCCTTCTCCCCTTGCAGGAGAAGGTGGCATAGGCGGCCTTTGGCCGCCGTTACTTAAGAGAACGCCGAAGCCAAGCTTCGGCTTTGGCGCCGGATGAGGGGTTGTATCTGCGTGTCCGAATGAGAGAGGCTTGTTCGCGGAGACAGACCCCTCACCCGTGGCCCCCCCCCCCCCCCCCCGCCCCCCAACCCCCAAAACGACGGGGTACCGACAGGAGCGCGTGAGCGGGCGCACACCCATGTAGAGGCCCGTC
>NZ_JBVVPN010000009.1:0-60788 GCF_055811035.1 Bradyrhizobium sp. MI1.10 | reverse complement strand
CCCCCCCCCGGGGGGGGTGGGGGCCGGGGGGGGGGGGGGCGGGGGGGCCCCCCCCCGCGGGGGGGGGGGCCGCGCCCCCCCCCCCCCCCCCGGCCCCCCCCCCCCGCGCCCCGCCACCCTCTCCCACAAGGGGAGAGGGGAAGATCGCTACGGCTTGCTCGGATCGAACCGCTTTTCCAGGCCCTTCCAGCAATCCGCGTAGTCGTCCTGCAACGTCGCGGAATTCGCGGCGTGCGCGGTGACGCGCTGCGCGTAGCGGGTCTCGAACATGAAGGCCATGGTGCCAGTTAGCTTGACCGGCTTCAGCTCGCCATTACTGGCGTGCTCGAAAGCGTCGCGATCGGGGCCGTGCGGCAGCATGCAATTGTGCAGGCTCATTCCGCCCGGCACGAAACCTTGCGGCTTGGCGTCGTAGACGCCGTAGATCAGGCCCATGAACTCGCTCATGATGTTCATGTGATACCACGGCGGGCGGAAGGTGTTGTCGGCGACCATCCAGCGCTCGGGGAAGATCACGAAGTCGATATTCGCCGTGCCTGGGGTCTCCGACGGCGAGGTCAGCACGGTGAAGATCGAGGGATCGGGATGATCGAAGCCGATCGCGCCGACCGGCGAGAAGCTGCGCAGATCATATTTGTACGGCGCATAATTGCCGTGCCAGGCGACGACGTCGATCGGCGAATGCGGCAGCGTGGTCTTGAACAGAGCGCCGCCCCATTTCACGAACAGCTCGGTCGGTGTGTCCTTGTCCTCGTAGTGCGCGACCGGTGTCAGGAAGTCGCGGGCATTGGCGAGGCAATTGGCGCCGATCGGCCCGCGCTCCGGCAGCGTGAAGGCGCCGCCGTAGTTTTCGCAGAGATAGCCCCGCGCCGGCCCGTTCGGAATCTCCACCCGGAACTTGACGCCGCGTGGGATCACCACGATCTCGCCGGGCTCGGCATCGATCCGACCGAACTCGGTGACGATGCGAAGATTGCCCTGCTGCAGCACGAACATCAGCTCGCCGTCGGCATTGTAGAAGTGCTGGTCCACCATCGACTTGGTGATCAGATAAACATGGGCGGCCATGCCGGCCTGGGTGTTGACGTCACCGGCGGTGGTCATGGTCTGCACGCCCTGAAGGAAAGTCATGTCCTCCTTCGGGATCGGCGCCGGATCCCAGCGCAACTGCGCGATCGGCAGATCGTTTTCATGGCACGGTGCCGAACGCCACAGGCCGCCGTCGGCCTTCTCGAAGCGGCCCGAATGTTTCACCGACGGGCGAATGCGATAGAGCCAGGAGCGCTCATTGCTGCCGCGCGGCGCGGTGAAGGGCGAGCCGGAGAGCTGCTCGGCATAGAGGCCGTAGGCACAGCGCTGCGGCGAGTTGCGCCCGATCGGCAGCGCGCCCGGCAGCGCCTCGGTCTCAAAACTGTTGCCAAAGCCGGACATGTAGCCCGGCGTGACCTGGGCCGTGCTGCGAATGATCTGATCGGGCGAGGTATTGATGTTCATGATGATCCTCCTCCTTGCAGGGCGGCCCACATCTCCTGGTCGCGCTTGTCGGTCCAGATCACGGGGTCGTCGATTCCCGACGCCTCGTCGAAGGCGCGCGACACGTTGAACGGCAGACAGTGCTCGTAGATGGCGAAGCTCGAAAATTTCGGATCCATCACCTCGCGCGTCGCAGCCATCGATTCCTTCAGCGTCCGGCCCTTGGCGACCGAGATTTCAGCGGCGCCATAGAGCGAGGTGACGAAGTCGCGCGTCATCGCGATGGCTTCACGCACCGTGGCAACACCTTTGAGCGCATCGCCGCGGCCCGGCGCGATCGCCTTGGGATTGAAGTTGCGGATTTCGTTCAGCGTCAGCGGCCATTCGCGCAAATGCGCGTCGCCGCAATAGCAGGCCGAATGGTATTCGATCAGGTCGCCGGAGAACATCACCTCGGCATCGGGCACCCAGGCGACGATGTCGCCGGAGGTGTGGCCGGCGCCGAGCTGCATCAGGCGCACCTCGCGCTTGCCGAGATAGATCGACATCTCGCCTTCGAAGGTCAGCGTCGGCCAGGTCAGGCCGGGAATGCTCGATGCGTCCTGAAACAGCCGCGGGAAGCGGCCATACTCGGAATCCCAATCCTGCTGGCCACGCTCCTCGATCAGACGATAGGTCTCCTGCGAGGCGACGATGCCCTGCGCCTTGTAGGCGGAGGCACCGAGCACGCGCACGGCGTGATAATGCGACAGCACGACATATTTGATCGGCTTGTCGGTGACGGTACGGACGCGCTCGATCACCTTGTTCGCCATCGCCGGCGTCGATTGCGCGTCGAACACCAGGCAGCCGTCGTCGCCGACGATGATCGCGGTGTTCGGATCGCCCTCCGCGGTGAAGGCGTAGAGATCGGTGCCGATCTCCGAGAAGGTAATCTTCTTTTCGGAGAGGTCGCCGGTGGATGCGAAGTTCTTCGCCATCAATTTATCCTTCAAGTCTTCGGGGTTATTGTTGTTGCTGTTGTTGTTGCTGTTGCTGCTGCTGGCCGTCGATCATGCGCCGCCTGGCGAGGAGAATCGCCTCCCGCAGCACGTCGATATCGCCGATGTGATTGGCGAGGATCAGCACCAGCGCCGCGTCGAAATCGGCGCTTTGCTCGTCGGTGAAGCCACGATGCGCCTCCACGATGGCGCGAAAGGCGTCGTCGGGCCGCGCGAAGTTGGAACTGGTCGAGAGCGGCATGCGAATCCTCAATTCAAGCCTTGAGACCGCGACAGCGCGGTCGCAATCGCTTCGCGCGTTGGACGCCGGAAGCGCGCCGCAACGTAGCCGTCCGGCCTGAGTAAGTAGGCTGAGCCTGGTTCCGCATCATAGCGCTTTGCGGTGAGCGCTGCCGGATCTGCGAGCCCGTCCTTCCCGCCGATGCGGATATCCTTCACACCAACCGGCGCCTCAATCGCCGCGCCATTGCTGAATGACAGCAAGGTGAAGTCCGTTCCACCCTTGCGGAACGCGTCCGTCAAATAGGCTTGCTCGCCCGTGGGCGTCGCAACGGGAGCATCGAGCATCGAACAACCCGGGAGCGGACCACCGCGCCACGCATCCGCATCCGGCGATGACAGCGGCGAGTCATAGCTGCACGGCACCGAGAGCCGCCCGCCATTGACCATGCGCTGGCCGAACTCCGTTTCCTTGGCCAGCGACAGCACCGCCTTACGCAGCCGCGCTTCCTGATGCGAGTTCGGTGCCATGAAGTCGGTCGAGCGGGTGGATTCGCGAATGTTCTCGTCGGCAGCCAGGCTGCGCTCGACATGATAGCTCTCGAGCAGGCTCGCGGGTGAAGCGCCGCGCAGCACGCGGTCGAGCTTCCAGGAGAGATTCTCGGCGTCCTCAAGTCCCGAGTTGGCGCCGCGCGCGCCGAAAGGCGACACCTGATGCGCGGAATCGCCTGCAAAGATCACGCGGCCATGGACGAAGCGGTCCATCCGTCGGCACTGGAATTTGTAGAGCGATATCCACTCGAACTCGAACTTGTCGTGGCCGAGCATGCGCGCAATCCGCGGCCGCACGTTCTCGGGCTTCTTCTCGACGATGGGGTCGGCATAGCGATTGAGCTGAAGGTCGATGCGCCAGACATCATCAGGCTGTCGGTGCAACAGCGCCGAACGTCCCGCATGAAACGGCGGATCGAACCAGAACCAGCGCTCCGTCGGGAATTCCGCGGTCATCTTGACGTCGGCGATCAGGAACTGGTCCTCGAACACCTGTCCCGCGAAGTCGGCGCCGACCATCTGCCGCAGCGAAGAGCGCGCGCCGTCGCAGGCGACGACATATTGCGCGTGCAGGCGATAGGCGCCCTCCGGCGTCTCGATTGTCAGCGCAACGGAATCGTTGCGGCGCTCCAGCGCCGTCACCTTGTTGCGCCAGCGCAGGTTGATCTCGGGCAGATCGCCGATGCGGTCGACCAGATAGGCTTCGGCGTAGTACTGCTGGAGATTGATGAAGGCCGGCCGCTTGTGACCGTCCTCCGGCAGCAGATTGAACTGGTAGAGCTGCTGCTCGCCGTGGAAGATGCGGCCGACGCTCCAGACCACGCCCTTGTCGACCATGCGGTCGCCGACGCCGAGCCGGTCCCAATATTCCAGCGACCGTTTCGAGAAGCAGATCGCACGGGAGCCCTCTCCGATACGGTCGGCATCATCCAGAAGGACGACGTGCTGGCCGCGCTGGGCAAGGTCGATCGCAAGCGACAGCCCGACCGGGCCCGCGCCGACGACCACCACGGGATGCTCGGCCGCGCTCTGGCCGGGACGATCCTGATCGGGGTGGCGGCGATAGCCGAACTGGGTTTTGGCCTGATGCGTATTGGCCTTCGCCATGCGCTAACCTCGGCTCTGGTCAGGAGAGGCCTGATCTGCTAATAGTCTCACGTGCAACTATTTTGGACCGGAGCCGGCCGGCCGTCAACTGGAATTCGGAGCGCTCTCCCTTGGCGAGGACATCCAGCGACATCGCGCTGAAGACACGCGAGGCCGATGAGGCCTCAGCGCGGCCAAAAACACGGCTCGACCTATTCAGGTTCGTGCCGTTCCGCCTCAACCGGCTCGCCGCGGAGGTGAGTTCCGCGCTCGCGGTCGAATATCAGGAACGTCACGGCCTCGACATCCCGGCCTGGCGCGTGATCGCGACGCTCGGCTTCCGCAACGATGCCTGCAGCGCGCAGTACGTCGCGCAATGCACCCGCACGCACAAATCCACCATCAGCCGCGCGGTGACCATGTTGCTGCACCAGGGTTTGATCGAGCGCGTCGAGAACGAAGCCGACCGCCGCGAATTCCGCCTGCGACTGACAAGGAAAGGCCGCACGCTCTACGAGGAACTGTTTCCGCAATTGCTGCGGCGGGAAGACGAGATTCTCGCCTGCCTCTCCGCGCAGGAGCGCAAACAGCTATCGACGCTGCTCGGCAAAATCGAACAGAGCCTCGATTTGATCCAGACCAGCGAAGAGGCCGACGCCAAGCAGGCGTATTGATCACTTCGCAAACGATCGCGACGGCGGCAAATGCAGCGCCCAGACATCGCCGTCGCTGGCGCGCGGATAGATATCCGTCACGATCGGATCATGCCCGGGAATGAACCGGTCAGGATGGCCGGCGAGACGCTCGATGGTCTCCCAGCCAACCGCCATGTCGCCGACATTGTAGACGATCGGGAATGGGCTTCGGCGCTGGAGATTGGCGTAATAATGCGCCGCATCCGACGCCAGCACCACCGGCCCGCGCGCAGTCTCGACCTTCACCACCTGCAGGCCGTCCGAATGACCGCCGACGCGGTGCACGGTGAGGCCGGGCGCGACCTCGCCGTCGCCCGAATAGAAATTGACGCGCTCGCCATAGACATGGCGGACCATCTGGGTGACGTGCTCGACCGAGAACGGATGTCGCAGCAGTCCGTTGCACATGCAGCGCCCCGTCGCGTAGGCCATCTCGCGCTCCTGGATATGGAAGCGCGCGTTCGGGAAACGGTCCAGATTGCCGGCGTGGTCGTAATGCAGATGCGTCACGATGATATCGCGAATGCTCGACGCCGCGACACCAAAGCGCTCCAGCGCGTCGACCGGATTGAGCGTCAGCTTGCGCGCCCGCGCGGACGCTTCCTCGGCATTGAAGCCGGTATCGACCAGAATGTCGCGGCCGTTGCCGCGGATCAGCCAGACGAAATAGTCGAGGTCCTGCGCCGCGCTGTCGTGCGGGTCGGGCGCGAGGAAGTTCATATTGGGCGTGCGCGGCGACATCGTCGCATAGCGCAGTGCGTAGATTTCGTAGGCGTTTCCCATGATTTTGATCTTGCTCTTTTGTGGATGCACCTTCAGGGGCGATCGACCGCACCAAGCCATCGTCCACCGCAAAGGTCAAACACCGGAGGTTGCGAAGCAGGCCCGTCCGCAATGTGAGACCAATCACATTGTTGTAGCCACGGCTGCCCTAACGTGCAGCCGCAATGACAACCAGAATGCATCGCGTGCAATCGTGACCGCCCGTTTATTCCCCCCGCAACATGCCCATGCGTCGCGGTCAATTGTCGCGATAACGCCGAATCCGCAAGCGGTTGACGCCCCCCTTCCCCGGTTTGATAATGCACATTGCGTAAGTTAAGGTCGCCGCGGCGCAAGCTGGAAACGGCGCCTTTTTGGCTGGATCGCGCTAATTATGAAAATTCGCCTGCTTTTCGTTCTGTCCTTGCTCGTGTCGCTCGTCCCGACCGCTCCGTCACTTGCGGCCGGCGATCGCTTTGCGCTGGTCATCGGCAATGCCAAATATCCGGACGCGGACGCTCCCCTGAAGGAACCGCTCAACGACGCGCGCGACGTCGCAGACGAGCTCAAGCGCGACGGCTTTTCCGTCGAGATCGGTGAGAACCTGACCGGCGACGGCATGCGCCGCGCCTTCGACAAGCTCTACGGCAAGATCAAGCCGGGGTCGGTGGCACTGGTGTTCTTCAGCGGCTTCGGCATCCAGTCCGCGCGGCAGAGCTACTTGCTGCCGATCGATGCGCAGATCTGGACCGAATCCGATGTGCGCCGCGACGGCATCAGCCTCGAAACCGTGCTCGGCGAGCTCAACACCCGCGGCGCCGGCGTCAAGATCGCGCTGGTCGACGCCTCCAGGCGCAACCCGTTCGAGCGCCGGTTCCGCAGCTTCTCGGCCGGCCTCACCCCCGTCATCGCGCCGAACGGCACGCTGGTGATGTATTCGGCGGCGCTGGCGTCAGTAGTCTCGGACGCCGGCGGCGAGCACAGCCTGTTCGTCCAGGAACTCCTCAAGGAAATCCGCGTCCCCGACCTGATGGCCGAGGAGACGCTGAACCGCACCAAGATGGGCGTCACCCGTGCCTCGCGGGGCGAGCAGGTGCCGTGGATATCCTCATCACTGGCCGAGGATTTCTCGTTCATTCCAGGGGCCGGCGGGTCGCGCCCGACAATGACCCCGCCACCCCCGCCTCCCGCGCCGCCGGCCGTCGCCAATAACCCGCCGCCGGCTCCGCCCGCACCATCGCCTGTGCCGCCGAAACCGGCCGACACAGTCGCAGCACCGGCTCCGTCACCGAAGCCGCAGGTCGAGGCTGCCTTGCCTCCTGCACCGCCGCCGCCTCCGCCCGTGATTCCGGCCGACCCCGTCACCGCTCCGAGCATGGAGAGCGGGCCGAGTGCGGCCGTCCTGGCCGACGACCCCACCATCAAGGGGCTGACCGCCAAGATCGCGGCCAATCCGGACGACGTGAACGCGCTTTACCGGCGCGGCCAGGTCTATGCCAGCAAGGGCGCCTACAGCTTGGCCATCAAGGATTTTGACGAGACGCTCCGGATCAACCCGAAGGATGTAGAGGCTCTGAACAACCGCTGCTGGACCCGCACCGTGGTCGGCGACCTCCAGGGCGCGCTGAAGGATTGCAACGAGGCCCTGCGGCTGCGACCGAACTTCGTCGACGCGCTGGACAGCCGGGGGCTGGTCAATCTGAAATCGGGGGCGGTCAAGAACGCCATCGCCGATTTCGAGGCAGCCCTGAGGATCAATCCGCGCCTGACCTCCTCGCTGTTCGGACGCGGGATCGCCAAGCAGCGCAACGGCTCGGCCCAGGAAGGTGCACTCGACATCGCCAATGCCAAGGCGATGGACCCGAACATTGTTCAGGAATTCGCAAGCTACGGAGTGCGTTGATATTTTTTTGAATCGAGGCCGGTGTGCCTCGAACCCGCGGCGGCCCCGCGAAGACTAATCGAACGGATGCCGCAGGCCGTCCCTTCGGGGGCTTATTGCAGGGATTTTGGAACGACGCGAGCTGGCTGCGCAGGAGGGACTGGCTATGAGATTGGCTGCAAAGGGACTTACCGCAATCCTGTCCATCATCACCGTTGGCGCCGCGCTGTCGCTGACGATCCCGCCGGCATTCGCGGGCGACGACGGCAACAGCAAGAACGTCACCGAGGACGAGATCGTCCGCGCGCTGGCGCCGCCGCCGAAGAAGCCGCTGACCCGCGGCCTCTCGATCGCTCCGCAGGCCGATCCCGCACCGAGTGCGACGGAGACCAAGCTGATCCAGTCCGTGCGCGGCCGCTCGACAAGGTCGCTTTCATCGACCGAGCGTGAAGAAATCGCGTCGGCGGCCAAGGACAAGCCGAACATCGATCTCGAAATCACGTTCGACTACAACTCGGCCAATATCAGCGCCAAATCGCTTGCCTCGGTCCAGGCGCTCGGCCGCGCGCTGACCAGCCCCGACCTGAAGGGCTCGACCTTCGTGGTCGCCGGACATACTGACGCCGCCGGCGGCGAGAGCTATAATCAGGATCTGTCGGAGCGCCGCGCGGATTCGATCAAGCGCTATTTGGTCGACAAATACAGCATCTCCGCGACCGACCTCGTCACGGTCGGCTATGGCAAGAGCAAGCTGAAGGACCCGGCCCAGCCGATGGCGGAGGTCAACCGTCGCGTGCAGGTCGTCAACATGGAAAACAAGACCACCGCATCGAAGTGAGCACGACGTAATCCTTTGAAGTGACAAGTCGTGATGTGGTGTAAAGTCTCGCTTCCAGCACGCGTCCCGCAGGCTTGCGGGACGCTGCTTTATTTCAGGGAAACGCTCACCATGGGCCGCGCGCGGACGGCCGCGAGCCAGGCCAGGACGATCCGGCAATGAACCTCTCCGAATATCTCAAGCCGGCCGGAACGGTGGTCTTCGTCGTCGTGCTCGGCGTCGGCTATTATCTGTTCGAGCATCGGCACCGCGCCGAGCCCAAGGAAACGCCGAGCGAGGCGCTGGTCATCGTGACCAAGTCGACCAATGCCTGCTTCTCCGACCTGGTCCGGGTGACCGGCTTCTTCGTGCCGCGCCGCGAAGCCGTGGTCGTCGCCGACCAGGAGGGATCCAGGGTCACCGACCTCTTCGTCACCGAGGGCACCCTCGTCACCGACAATCAGGAGCTGGCGCGCCTGACCGCACCGCCCCAGATCCCGGGCCAGCCGCAGCGGCCCGGCCCGCAAGGACCGGTCTCGCTGAAAGCCCCTGCGCCGGGCCTCGTCACCGAGGTCCGCACCATCGTCGGCGCACCGGCCTCGCCACAGGCCGGCCCGATGTTCCGTATCGCCGTCAACAACGAGATCGAGCTGGACGCGCAGGTCCCGGCGGTGCACATGGCCAAGCTCAGCTCCGGCGCGACCGTGCGCATCAGCCGCGACGACGCGCCCGATTTGATCGGGCGGGTCAGGCTGGTCGCGCCCGAAATCGATCGCGCCACCCAGCTCGGCCGCGTGCGCATCAGCGTCACCAACAATCCCTCGCTGAAAGTCGGCGTGTTCGCCCGCGCCTCGATCGACGCCAAGCGAAGCTGCGGCGTCGCGGTTCCCAAGACCGCGATCGACCATCTCACCGTGCAGGTCGTCAAGAGCAACATTGTCGAGACGCGCAAGGTACGGGTCGGGCTGTCATCGGACAGCGCGACGGAAATCCTGGAAGGCCTCAACGTGGGCGAGATCGTCGTCGCCGACGCCGGCTCTTCGCTGCATGACGGCGACCAGATCAAGACCATGTTCGCTGATGAACTCGATCGCACGCGGGTACGCTGATGGCTCTCAATATCTCGGCATGGTCGATCCGCAATCCGCTGCCGTCGGTGGTTTTTTCCATCATCCTCCTGATCCTCGGCTGGGTGTCCTTCACCAAGCTCGCAGTGACGCGGCTACCCTCGGCCGACATTCCCGTGATTTCGGTCGCGGTATCGCAATTCGGCGCGGCACCCGCCGAGCTCGAATCCCAGGTCACCAAGACGGTTGAAGACGCCGTCTCCGGTGTCGAAGGCGTCAGGCACATCACCTCGCAGATCACCGACGGCCTGTCGGTGACGACGATCCAGTTCGCGCTGGAGACCAACACCGACCGCGCGCTCAACGACGTCAAGGACGCGGTGACGCGCGTGCGCTCCAACCTGCCGCAGAACGTCACCGAGCCGCTGATCCAGCGCGTCGACGTCATCGGCCTGCCGATCGTCACCTACGCCGCGATCTCGCCCGGCAAGACGCCGGAGCAGCTCTCCTATTTCGTCGACGACGTGGTCAAGCGCGCGCTGCAGGGCGTGCGCGGCGTCGCCCAGGTCGAGCGCATCGGCGGTGTCGAGCGCGAGATCCTGGTCTCGCTCGATCCCGACCGCCTGCAGTCGATGGGGTTGACGGCCGTCAATGTCAGCCAGAGCCTGCGCGGTACCAATGTCGACGTCGCCGGCGGTCGCGCCGAGATCGGCAAGAACGACCAGGCGATCCGCACCCTCGCCGGCGCCAAGACGCTGAGCGACCTCGCCGGCACCATGATTCCGCTGTTCGGCGGCGGCGAGGTCCGGCTCGACGATCTCGGCACCGTCACCGACACCATCGCCGACCGCCGTACCTTCGCCCGCTTCAACGGCGAGCCCATCGTCGCGCTCGGCATCAAACGCTCCAAGGGTGCCAGCGACGTGAAGGTCGCCGAGGCCGTGCAGAAGCGCATCGACACGCTCAAGGCCACCTATCCCGACGTCGACCTGAAGGTGATCGACACCTCGGTCGAATATACCAACGGCAATTACCACGCGGCGATCTCGACCCTGTTCGAGGGCGCCATCCTCGCCGTCGTCATCGTGCTGTTGTTCCTGCGCGACCTGCGCGCCACCATCATCGCCGCGATCTCGCTGCCGTTGTCGATCTTCCCGGCATTCTGGGCGATGGACCAGCTCGGCTTCTCGCTCAACCTCGTCAGCTTTCTCGCCATCACGCTGTCGACGGGTATTCTGGTCGACGACGCCATTGTCGAGATCGAGAACATCGTCAGGCACATGAACATGGGCAAGTCGCCCTATCGTGCCGCCCTGGAAGCCGCCGACGAGATCGGCCTCGCGGTGATCGCGATCTCGCTGACGATCATTGCGATCTTCGCACCCGCGAGCTTCATGTCGGGCATCGCCGGACAGTTCTTCAAGCAGTTCGGCATCACCGTCTCGGTACAGGTGTTCTTCTCGCTGCTCGCGGCGCGCTTTGTCACGCCGGTGCTCGCCGCCTACTTCCTCAAACATGGCAATCACCAAGAGCCGCCGCCCGGCCGCGTGCTGCGGTCCTATCACAGGATCGTGGGCTGGTCGGTGAAGCACTATTTCATCACGGTGCTGGCCGGCTTCGGCGTCTTCGCCGCCTCGATCTGGAGCATCACGCTGCTGCCGCAGGGTTTCCTGCCGGCGCAGGACAGCTCGCGCTCGCTGGTTGCCCTCGAGCTGCCGCCGGGCACGCAGCTCGCCTACACCGAAAAGGTCACCGAAGACATCGTGGCGCGCCTGCGCAAGCGGCCCGAGGTGAAGAGCATCTTCGTCGATGGCGGCCGCGTTCCACCAGGGACCCAGGAAGTCCGGCGCGCCGCCTTGATCATCAACTACACGCCCAAGGACAGCCGCGATATCACGCAGCGCGAGCTCGAATTCTCGATCAGCCAGGAACTGGAGAACATTCCGGACATCCGCTTCTGGTTCCTCGACGAGAACGGCCTGCGCGCCATCTCGCTGGTCGTGACCGGCGCGGACGCCAACATCGTCAACAACGTCGCCAGCGAACTCGCGACGCAGATGAAGCGGATTCCCACCATCTCCAACGTGATCTCGGAAACCACGCTGGAGCGGCCCGAGCTGCGCGTCGAACCGCGCGCCGATCTCGCCGCACGGCTCGGCGTCTCGACCGAAAGCCTGTCGCAGACCATCCGCGTCGCCACCATCGGCGACGTCGGCCCCGCGCTCGCCAAGTTCGACGTCGGCGACCGTCTGGTGCCGATCCGCGTGCAGCTCGAGGATGCCGCGCGCGGCAATCTGAAGACGCTCGAACAGTTGCGCGTGCCACTCGGCGAACACGGCGAGAAGGGCGGCGTGCCGCTCTCCGTCATCGCCGACGTCAAGCTCGACCAGGGTCCGACCAGCATCAACCGTTACGATCGCGAGCGACAGGCGACCGTCGCGGCCGATCTCGTCGGCTCCGCCGCGCTCGGCGACGCCACCAAGAAGATCTACGACCTGCCGGTCATGAAGAGCCGGCCGAAGGGCGTGAAGGTCTCCCCCTCCGGCGACGCCGAAAGCCTGAACGAACTATCCGAAGGCTTTGCCACCGCGATCACGGCGGGCCTGATGATGGTCTACGCCGTGCTGGTGCTGCTGTTCGGCACCTTCCTGCAGCCGATCACCATTCTGTTCTCGCTGCCGCTCTCGATCGGCGGCGCGATCGCGGCCCTGCTGATCACCGGCAAGCAGCTCACGACACCGGTGTGGATCGGCATCCTAATGCTGATGGGCATCGTCACCAAGAATGCGATCATGCTGGTGGAATTCGCCATCGAGTCCATTCACGCCGGCACACCGCGCGAAGAAGCCATGATCGACGCAGGCATGAAACGCGCACGCCCGATCGTGATGACCACGATCGCGATGGCCGCGGGCATGATGCCAAGCGCGCTCGCGGTCGGCGCGGGCGGCGAATTCCGCTCGCCGATGGCGCTCGCGGTGATCGGCGGCCTGATCTTCTCGACCATCCTGTCACTGGTGTTCGTGCCCGCGATGTTCATGGTGATGGACGATCTCGGCGCCCTGATCTGGCGCTTCGGCAAGCGGCTGGTCGTGCACAGCGAAGATGCGGAGGGCGCAAGTCACCACGGAGCTGCGCCGGCGGAAGCGATGCAGCGGCCGAAAAACATCGTGCATCCTGCGGCGGAGTAGCTATTGCCTTCAGATCTCGGGCTCGACATCGGTAAGTGAAGTGCTATCTTTCGGGAATGAACCTCATAAGCCGAACGCTTGAGATCGACGCCGACACTGATGCCCGTCTCCGGGAGATCGCGTCCGAGCGGGGAAAGGACATCGCAACGGTTCTCGCAGAGGCCGTCGCATTGCTCGATTCAGTGATCGACGTTTCCAGTCCAGATCTCGCAGAGGACCGCAGTCGTTACGACGACTTCAAGCGCACCGGCCTGGCTGTCCCACTCGACGACGTTAAAGCGTGGGTGGCAAGCTGGGACTCGGCAGACGAGCTGCCCCGTCCCCAGCCGCGCAAGGTGAAATGATCCACCTTTCGCCAGCCGCGGTCGAAGACATCGAGCGGCTGCGAACATTCCTCGATACTGTTAATCTTGGCGCCGCGAAACGCGCCTTGGCCTCGATCTGGAAGGCAATCGATCGGCTGCCGGAATTGCCGGCGCTGGGCAAACCGACTGAGGATGCCGTCATCCGCCAAATCATCATCCGCTTCGGCTCGTCAGGTTACATCGTGCGATATGTCATCGCTCCCGAGACAGGCGATATTCTCATTACGAGAATCTGGCATGGCCGTGAGGCACGGACCTGACGCCCCTACTCGTTCCGCGCGATCGCCGTCAGCTTGGTCATGTTCCGCAGCAGGATGCGGCCGCGCTGGAGATCGAGGATCGCTTCCTTGCGCCAGGCCTGAAGCTGGCGGTTGACGCTCTCGCGGGCGGCGCCGACGAAGACGCCGAGTTGCTCCTGCGAGATGTGCACCTCCGAGCCGAAATCGGCGGCGAGCGCGCAGAGGCGCCGCGCGAGGCGAACCGGCAGCGGCTGGAGCATGGACTCTTCCATGCGCTCGCTCTGCCAGCGGATGCGCTGGCACAGCAGCGCGATGATCTTGATCCCGACTTTCGGCTCGCGTTCGAGGAAAGCCAGAAAGTCTTCGCGCCGCAGCACGAACAACTCGCTGGCTTCGCCCGCGGTGGCGTCCGCAGTGCGGCTCTGGCCGTCCAGCACCGCAACCTCTCCGAACAGGTCGCCCGGCCCCATGAAGTTCAGCGTCAGGCGGCTGCCGTCGGAGGCGCCGGTCTCGATACGGACCTGGCCTCGGCGCACGCCGAACAGCGCATCGCCCGCGTCGCCCTTCTGGAACAGCACCTCGCCGTTCCCCAGATGCTGGGTGTGGCAGAGATTCGCCAGCCGCTGGAGCTCGTCTGCGCCGAGATCGGCGAACATCGCATTCATCTTGAGGATGACCGCAAATTCGGCCTGCTTGCTCATTTCAATGTCCTTGTGAATTTCGTTGGCAAATCGCTTGGAACCATCAACATCAGGATCGCGTAAAACCGCGCCGGGGAAGTGTGCCATAAGTCACATAACTTTGCAGCACCCCCAGACTATTTTTCCGTGCTTGGAGCCGCTTCCCGTCCCGGGATAAACTCAGGCGCAAAGGACGCGCGCAAATGACGGTCATCTGCCGGATTCGACGCCGATCGTCCGCCGCTGGAAAGTCGACATGAGAGCAGTGAAATTCGCCGGCGCGGCGGTGGCCGCCGTCGTCATCGTGATCGCACTCCTGCTGGTGGTCGGGATCCCCTCGGGCTTCCTGACGTCGACGATTGCCTCGCGTGTTGAGAGCGCGACCGGCTATCGCCTGTCGATCGACGGCACGACCAGAATCAGCCTGTGGCCGACGCTGAACGTAACGCTGAACGACCTCACGCTTGCCGACCCCAAGGACCGCAGCGGCATCACGCGCCTGACCATCGACAGCGTGCAGGCCGACATGTCGCTCTCGAGCGTCTGGTCGGGCCGCCCGAAGATCAGCGAACTCGTCGTCACCCATCCCGTGCTCTACCAGCCGCTGCTGCGTGAACGCCTGCCGAATGCCGGCGGCACGTCGAAGCCGGTCGCGCTCGATACCGACGGCGCCGCCATCGACCGCGTCAAGGTCACCGATGGCGAGATCGCATTCGCGCGCATGCGCGATCGTGTCGAGAGCCGCATCAGCGCCGTCAATGCCGATGCCATCGTCGGTCGCGACCGCAAGGTCAACATCACCGGCACCGCACGGGTCGGCGAGCATCCGACCAAGTTCGACATCAAGGCAACCACGCCGGCGCCGCCGGCCGACCGGCCGACCATTCCGGTGGATTTCGCCATCGACATGCCGGACGTGCTGAAGTCCCGGCTCGCAGGTCATGCCGAGATGCGGCTGAGCGGCGACGTCGTGATGATCAACGGCGTGAGCGGCACGCTCGGCGACGGCGCGTTCAACGGCTGGGCCTCGGTCGATATCGCGAGCAAGCCTCTGGTCAAGCTCGATCTCGACTTCCAGCGGCTCGCGATCCCGCTGGCGAAATCGCCGGAAGGCGCGTCCGGCCAGCCCTGGAGCGATGCGCCGATCGATGTGTCCGCGCTCAACTATGTCGATGCGCAAATCAGGATCTCCGCGCATGAGGCGGTGATCGGCGAGGCACGCCTCGCGCCGCTGGCGGTCGATGCAAAACTCGCCGGCGGCGTGCTGAAGGCCGGCACCGCCAATCTCGGCGCCTATGGCGGCCAGGTCACGGGCGAATTGATCCTGGATGCCACCAGCGGCGCGCCGAGCTTTGCCATGCATTCCGACCTCGCCGGCGTGCGCGCGCTGCCGCTGCTGCAGGGCCTCGCCGAATTCGACCGGATCGACGGCAAGCTGCAGGCCAAGCTCGCGCTGCGCAGCGCCGGCACCAGCCAGCGCGCGCTGATGGCGAACATGCAAGGCACGGCCTTCGTCAATTTCCAGGACGGCGCCATTCGCGGCATCAACGTCGCACAGATGATCCGCTCGCTGACATCGGGCACGCTGTCCGGCTGGCAGGAAAACGGAGACAGCAGTCGGGAGCAGAGCACGGATTTGTCGCAGCTCTCGGCGTCGTTCCGGATCGACAAGGGCCAGGCGGTGACCACCGATCTCAACCTGACCGGACCGCTGGTCCGCGTGACCGGCGCCGGCACGATCGCACTCGACACCAAGATGATGGGCTTCCGCGTCGAGCCGAAGCTGGTGATGACGACCGAAGGCCAGGGTCGCGCCGCCGAGCCGGTCGGCTTCGGCATTCCCGTGATGATCCAGGGCACCTGGTCGCAGCCACGGATCTATCCTGACATGGCCGGCATGCTGGACAATCCGGATGCCGCCTATGCCAAGCTGCGCGAGATGGGCAAGGGGCTGTTCGGCGCTGATGGCGCCGGGCTCGGCAACATCTTGGGCAGCCTTGGTCTCGGAGGGACCACCGCGCCGGGTGGCGGCAATGCGGCCGGCAATGCCAATCCGCAAACCCAGCAGCCCGCCGGACAGAACAATTTGCTCGGTGGCCCCCTGGGCGAGGCGCTCGGCAATCTGATCCAGCAGGGACTTTCCGGTGGCGCGGGAAACGGCACGGCGACTGGGACTGGCACCGGCACTGGCACCGGCCGCAGCCGCAGCCTGCCTGCGGCGCCATCCCCATTGACGCCGCAAGCCTCGCCGGCGTCCCCCGCCCTGGAGGACCCGCCGGCGGCGCAGCAGGACAGCCAGCCGATGAACGACGTGCTGCGACAGCTCTTTAATCGATGATTGCAGGACCAAAGCGCTGGACTCCCAGCCCTCCCTTGCCAAGCCCATCCCCTTACATCGGCTTGCCCGGCAGCGGCTTCCTCCAAACGGACGAGACTGCGACAATTCACCATGCTTGCGCCTGCCCAGCGTCCAAGGCGGATAACCAAGACGGGTAACCACGCCGGCTGCTCGGCCGCCCTTGACCAGTCCCTTCACAGTCCCCTGGACCAAATTGTGCTAGAAGGCTCGCAGGGTCCGTGCGGACCGTAGCGCCGGCGCTGATGGTGGCGCGAGAGGATCGGGATGGCAGGAGCGAACGACAAGACACGGTTTCTGCGCGAGGGTCTGTTCGCCAAATACGTCGTCTCTCTTGTCGGCCTCGTCGTGTTCGTGCTCGCCGTCAACGGCGCGATGGAGAGCTGGATCTCCTACCGCGCCACCAAGACACAGCTGACCGACGGTCTCGAGGACAAGGCGCAGGCAGCCGCGCGGCGGATCGAGCAGTCGATCTCCGAGCTCGAGCGCCAGATCAGCTGGGTGACGCGGGCGAGCCAGGACACGCTCGAGAAGCGCCGCGCCGACTATGCCCAGCTGCTGCACCAGGTCTCGGTCGTCACTCAGCTGTTCCAGCTCAACGGCGACGGCCGCGAGGTGCTCCGCGTCTCGCGCCAGTCGACCACGACCGGCAGCAATGCCGACCTCTCCCGCGACATGCGCTTCACCGACACCGTCGCCCGCGGCGTCAGCTACGCACCGGCCTGGTTCTCCGACCGGACACCGTTCATGTCGATCTCGGTGGCGCATTCCGGTTTCAACGCCGGCGTCACCGTGGCCGAGCTCGATCTCAGCTTTCTCTCCGAGTACCTCTCCGACGCCCAGGTCGGCAAGGCCGCGTTCGCCTATGTGGTCGATCCGCGCGGCCGCGTGCTGGCGACGTCCTCGAAAGGGCCCGAAGTCGGCAAGGACCTGTCGAAGCTGCCGCAGGTTGCGGCTGCGGTTGCGCCCGGCCACGCGCCCGACAATTCGGGCACCGACTTCAACGGCCATGCGGTGATGAGCGCCGCGAGCACCGTGCCGAAGCTCGGCTGGAGCGTGATGTTCGAGCAGCCGACCACGCAAGCCTTGATGCCGATCCGCGACCAGCTGGTGCGCATTGCGCTGCTGATCGGCATGGGCCTGCTGGTCGCAATCCTTGCCGGCACGCTTCTGGCGCGCCGCATGATCATTCCGATCACGGCGCTGCGCGACGGCGCGCATAAGCTCGGTGAGGGCGATTTCAGCCATCGCATCGAGGTGCACACCGCGGACGAGCTGGAAGATCTCGCCGGCCAGTTCAACCGCATGGCCAGCCAGATCCAGGAAACCTATTCGGATCTGGAGACCAAGGTCGAGGAGCGCACCCGCGATCTCGCGCAGTCGATCAACGAGCTCAAGGTGCTGGAAGAGGTCGGCCGCGCGGTCGCCGCCTCGCTCGATCTCAACGCCGTGCTGCCGACGATCGCCGCGCGCGCCATCGAGATCACCCATGCCGACGCGGTGCTGATCTACGGCTATGAGGCCGAGGCGCGCCGCTTCAATCTGGTCGAGGCCAACGGCATCGACAAATCCGCCGACGGCGCCCATGTCACCATCGACGAGGGCCAGGATATCCTGAGCGATGCGGCCGGCAGCGGCGAACCGATCGCGATTTCAGATCTCGACCAGGCCTCCGAGCAGCCGCTGCGCGACGTCGCGATCGCTGCCGGCTTCCATTCGGTGCTCGTGGTGCCGCTGGTGGATCAGCAGGGCACGCTCGGCTCGCTGGTGGTGCTGCGCCGCGCCAGCGGCGAGTTCGCCGCCAGCATCATCGGCCTGATGCGCACATTCGCTAACCAGGCCGTGCTGGCGATGCGCAATGCGCGGCTGTTCACCGAGGTCGACCACAAGGGCCGTGAGCTCGCGGCTGCGCACGAAACCGTGCAGCAGCAGGCCGCCAAGCTCCAGGAGCAGACCGAGCAGCTGCGCAACTGGAACCGCTCGCTGGAAGAGCGGGTCGAGAAACAACTCGGCGAGATCGGCCGCATCAAGCGGCTCGAACGCTTCCTCGCGCCGCAAGTCGCGCAGCTGATCGCCTCGTCCGACGGCCACGATGCGCTGCTCGACAGCCACCGCCGCGAGGTCACCGTCGTGTTCTGCGATCTGCGCGGCTTCACCTCGTTCACGGAGGCGACCGAGCCGGAAGAGGCGATGAACGTGCTGCGCGAATATCACGCCGCGCTTGGCGAGCTGATCCACCGCTATGAAGGCACGCTCGACCGCTTTGCCGGCGACGGCGTGATGATCCTGTTCAATGCGCCCATCCAGTTCGCCGACCACACCAAGCGCGCGGTGAAGATGGCCGTCGAGATGCGCGACACGATCGGCGCCCTGACCGAGAAATGGAAGAACCGCGGCCACTCGCTCGGATTCGGCGTCGGCGTCGCCATGGGCTACGCCACGCTCGGCCAGATCGGCTTCGAGCAGCGGCTCGAATATGCCGCGATCGGGAGCGTCACCAATCTCTCCTCCCGCCTCTGCGACGAAGCCAAGGCCGGCCAGGTCGTCGTCAGCCGCCGCGTCTACGGCATGGTCGAGCCCTGGGTCGAAGCCCGCGCGCTCGACGATCTCGTGCTCAAGGGTTTTAACCACCCCGTGCTCGCGATGGAGATTCTGTCGTGGCGCGAGGAGGTCGAGAACGTGGTGGACGCCGCCGCGGCAAGGCGGCGCGGCTAGCCAAAACAAAAAACTGCGAAAACAACCCCATGCACAGTAGCCGGGGCCTGCAAGATCAATGGCTTACGCGGGCACGGAATGGGCTGGAAGCGGTGCGGGTGATCACGCCCCGCGCTTCGGCCCCATCGCCTCGAACCCGGCCTTCTGCTCGTCGCTCAGGTCCGCCTCGAAATCATCGAGCGCGTCACTGACGCCGTTCACGGCCTGCAGCATCGTCTCCAGCCGCGCCTTCGCGGCGGTGAGGCGGGCCTGTGGTGTCGGTCCGGCCTGTGACGGACAGGCGCTGAGCGTTTCCATGGTGCGCAGCGTGGTGTCCTGGAGCACGTCGAGGCGGGCGCGGCCGGTGTCGTCGAGCTTGAGGATGGACGCGATCTCGGCCGCGGGCCATTGCTGCTGCACGAGCTGCTCATATTGGCGCTGCAGCTTCTCGTCGTAGCGGGGATCGCTGTCCGCCTGGCAGGCCGATGCCGTCTGGGGATTCTTTTGCTGGATGGCTGCAAGCGCGGCGCGGCGGTCCTTGGCCAGGCTGTCGAGCTTGGCCTTCTGGTCGTCGTCGAGGAGATCGACGAATTTGGCGAGCGATGGCGCGACGGCATCCGTTGCCTTGATCATGGCCTCGATGCGCTCGCGCATCAGGCCGAGGCGCTCCATGGCCGTCGCGGGGACCTGCGTCGGACAGGCGGCGCGGATGGTGTCGCGCGCGGATGCCCACGCGGTGGCGAGCTCGTCGAGCGCTGTGCGCTGCAATTCATTCGGCTGCACGATAGCGGCGATGCGGTCCACCGGCAGGCCGCCGGTGTCGCTGGCATCGCAGACCGTCTCCGCGGTCGGGACTCGCCGTCCGCGCCGGCCTTGCGGCGCAGTGTAGGCGGCAAGCTCGGTGGCCGCATAGGGCGCGAAGATCGCGGCATAGATGTCGCCATAGCCGTAGAGCGAGAGGCTGGTCGTATCGCCGAGAATGATTGCGGTGGTGAGGTCGTCATGCGCGAACGGCCAGAACACCGGGCCGATCCAGCCGTAGCTGCCGTCGGGGTGGCGCCACCAGCCCTGCGGACGGCGGCCGCCGCGCCAGCCCGACAGCGCGGCTTGCGCCGTCATTGCGGCACGAAGGACGTATGGATTCGCAAGCTGGGGATTGGCAGGCTGGCCGCGCTCTGCGCCGCGAGGATCTTGCGACCTCAACGCTGCGGAGCGGTATCGGCTGCCCCGCACCGCCATGCGGGCATGGCGCAGGCGCGACATGCCGATCACGTGGCCGACGGCGAAGCGCGCGACACCGAGCGGGCCGCCGCGGAAGCCGAACTGCGCCTCGGCGCGACCCGGCAACAGCACCGCCAGAATCACGAGGGTTGCGCCTGATAGCGCCAGCCCCAGTCTTGGCCTGAGCCCCAAGCGTGATCTCGACATGACCACTGACCTGTCCACCTTGGCCCTCCTCCGGCGCCAAGCGCGCATCGCGTCGCATCACAATGACGCGCGAGGGAACCAAATGTTCCGGAAGCGTACAGGGCAAAGCGTCGCGGTATTTGCTTAGGACGTCTCGGCGGCGCCTGAGCGAGCGCCTCGTCCTTCGAGGCGACCGCTTCGCGGCCTCCTCAGGATGAGGCTTGGCAGCGCATCCTTCTGCGTTGAATGCCGCCGCAGACTCATTCCTCATCCTGAGGGCCCGCCGCAGGCGGGCGTCTCGAAGGATGGCCGCGGGAGCCGCGGCGAAGCGCCGCCTTCACTCCGCCTTCTGCGGCAGCACGAAGGTCTGGCCAGGATAGATCAAATTGGGATTGTGGATCTTGGCGCGGTTTGCGTTGTAGATCACGGCAAAGCGGGCGCCGTCGCCATAAGCGAGCCGGCTGAGCGCCCATAGGCTGTCGCCGCGGGAGATCACCCGGCTACCGCCTGTTTCCGCCGGTGCACCGCTGACGATTTCAGCCGGCGAGGCCGATGCGACGGTCGTGGCCGCGGGCGCCCGCGCCATCACCCCCGACCCGCCCTTTGGTTTCGGTGCGCCCATCACTCGGGGCCGGGCCGCAGGCCTGTCCGATACCGATGCCACAACATCCGACTTGTCGTCGGGCTTCTCGGCCTTCGGCTCCTGTTTCGCCTCTTGCCTTGCGGCCGGTGCAGGGCGCGCGGGCGGCGGCGCGGCTTCGGCGATCGTCACCGGCATGCTGCGGCCGGATTGCGTGACGGTGCCGTCAAGCGATTTCGCCCGCAGGGTCAGCTCATAGGAACCGGCGGGAAGCTGCGGCGGCGTCATGACGAATTGGCCCGAGGCATCCGCCACCACCGTGTCGATCGGCTTGCCGTCGCGCAACAGCTCGACCTTGGCGCCCGGCGTCGCCTGGCCCGCGATCACCGCCGCCTCGCCGTGATCGTCGACGCGTGCGACGTCGAAGCGGGGGCCGCTATCGGCAACCGCCGGCGGCGGCTTGACCGGTGCAAGATCGGCAAGCGCGGCCGTGACCTGCTTTTGCGTCTCGGCCAGCGCACCCGCCTTCGGCTCGGGGGCCGGTGCCGGAGACGCAGCTGGCGCCGGCGGCGCGACCGCGGCGAGCTTGGGCTCTTCCGGCTTGGGCTCGACCTTGGGTTCCGGCTTGGCGGCGATGTCGGTCTTCGCCCCCATCGGCAACAGGCGACGCAGCTCGGTGGGGCCGATCACCAGCACGGTGCCGCCCACCGCGAGCAGACAGAATGCAATGAAGGCCTTGGATGCGGTCAACATCGGAAACGAACCCTGATCAGGAAGAATTTTGCAAATCAATCGGCCCGGCAAGGTGCGCCGTTTTGGTCACGGCAGCAAGACGGTCGATAGGATGATGAGCCGGCGTCGGGGATGAACCGGCGCACCCCCGCCGGCGTCAAATGATGGAGGCCGCATCGCGGCATTTTTCTCGAGGATATTGTCCCGTGAACGCATTTTGCCGTCCCGCACAATGGCCTGTTGGGCTGGTGCTTGCCCTGACAATGGCCGCAACTCCAGGGCTCGCCGCGTCCGGCCCGCCGCCGGATTACATCCTCACCGACAATGCCGATCTCGCCTTCACCTCGCCCGACGGCGCCACGGGGATCGAGCAGTACATGAAGGACGGCGGGGATTTCGAGGTCAAATGGCAGGCCTGGGCGAGGCGTGGCGAACAGATGACGGAGCTCAAGCCCGAGCAGGGCTACGGGGCCGGCTTCCGTTGGACCCCCGACTCGCAATGGCTGGTGCGGATGCAGAAGACCGGCTCCGGCGAGCAGGACCTCTATCTCTACCATGCCGAGAAGGGTGCCTTCGTCAGCGCAACGAAGACCTCACTCAGCGACTTGGCCTGGGCCTATTTCCACGGCCGGCCGGAAACTGGGAAGATGAAGCTCGACTACCACATCTCGGCCAATCTCGTGAAAGGCACCGAAGAGGCCCATCGCGGGCTCGGCGTGCACTGGCCGGACAACCGTTACCTCGTGATCTCGTTGTCGGGCGAAATGGACAAGCACCCGAAGAACGTCGCCGTGAAGGGATTGGCCGACTGGCGCTGCCGCTATGACCTCAAGACCGGGGCCTTCGACGTGCCATCGATGTTCGCCAAGACCAATACGGAAGCGTTGAGATGGGAAATCCGACGCTGAGGGAACCATGGTCCACCGCGCCTTCAGACAAGCGATGGAACCAACCCTCTGATTCCATTCCGATTCATGTTTTCCTAACCCTCACTGGTAACGCGCTCTTGTCGGTTTTGCCGCATCTTGCATCCCACGGGAGGGCTGCATGGGCACATCGATCCGATGGAGCGCGCGCATGCGCGCGTTGCTGCGCCGTTGGCGCGGAGCGCCGCTGACATGGCTGATCGCAGGCGGCTTCGTGCTGATGGCCGCAATGGCGATCGGCACCGCGCTCACCGTCGACCGCTTCCGGCAGAATGCAATTGAAAGCGGCCGTGACAGCGTGGAGAGCGCGGTCCGGTTGCTCGCCCGCCATTTCGACCGCGAGTTCGAGGATTTTGCGGTGCTGCAGAAGAGCATCATCGCGGAACTCGAAAGCCATGGCATCGAATCCGCAGACGTCTTCCGCAGCGAGATGGGCACGCTCGCCATGCACGAGGTGCTGCGCGCCAAAGCCAGCGGCTGGTCCGACGTCGCCGGTGCCAACGTGTTCGACGCCAAGGGCGTGCTGATCAACTCGTCGCGGCGCTGGCCGGTCGCCGATGTTTCGGTCGCCGACCGCGGCTATTTCGATCGCCTCAAGAACGATCCGGCTTCGCAGGAGGCGGTCGAGGTCGTACCCGGACGGTTGGGCAGCGGACCGGTCATCGTATTCGCGCGCCGCGTCTCCGGCCCCCACGGCGAATTCCTCGGGCTGGTCTCGCGCGCGATCGCGCCGGAGCAACTCGAATCCTTCTTCGCCTCGAGCGGGCTCGGCGAGGATTCCTCGATCGCGATGCATCACCAGAACGGCCAGTTGCTCGCGCGCGTTCCGCATGTGGAGGCGATGATCGGGCAGAATTTCCGCAACGGCACGCGCGAGCAGATGGCGGTGTTCGAGCGAACCTTCGTCACGATGCAGCTCGCAAGCCCGATCGACGGCAAGGATCGCATCGTCGCCGCACGCCTGCTGACCGGCGAGCCGCTGGTCGTGGTCGCGACCAAGTCGCTGGATGCGGCGCTGGCGACATGGCACACGCAAACGAAATTCTTCGTGGCCGTGGCCGTGCTGTCGATCGGCCTGCTCGTACTCACGCTCTATTTCATCTTCCGCCAGATGACCCGCCGGCTCGCCGTGGAGAAGCAGCAGCTCGACACCGCGATGAACACGATGACGCAGGGTCTCCTGATGTTCGACCAGGACGAGCGGCTGATCGTCTGCAACCGGCGCTACATCGAGATGTATGGGCTATCGGCCGATGTGGTGAAGCCCGGCGCATATTTCCGCCAGGTGATCCGGCATCGCCACGACACCGGCTCGTTCCACGGCGACGTCGATTCCTATTGCGACCGCATTTTGGGCGATGCCGGGCAGACGCAGAGCACGATCGTCGAGACCTCCGATGGCCGCCTGATCGAGATCAAGAACCAGCCCGGCGCCGCCGGCGGCTGGCTCGCGACCCATGACGACGTCACCGAGCGCATCCGCGCCGACGAGCGCATCGCGCATATGGCGCATTACGACGCGCTGACCGACCTGCCCAACCGCGTGCTGATGCGCGGCCATCTGGAGCGGCGCGTCGCCGAGCTTGCCCAAGGCAAGCCGTTCGCGATCCTCTATATCGACGTCGACGAGTTCAAGGGCGTCAACGATTCGCTGGGACACGAGGTCGGCGACGAGTTGCTGCGCCAGGTCGCGAACCGCCTGCGCGCCTGCGTCAGCGGCAACGACATGGTCGCGCGGCTGGGCGGTGACGAATTCGCCATCGTCAAGGCCGGCACCCGCGACGACGCCGAGCTGACGGCCCTCGCCGAGCAGATCCTGAAGGCGCTGCGCGCGCCCGTGGACTGCAACGGCCAGGACATCCCGACCGATGCCAGCATCGGCATCGCGATCGCACCCGACCACGGCGACAATCCCGACGATCTGCTCAAGCGCGCCGATCTCGCGATGTATGCGGCAAAATCCGAGGGCCGCCGTACCTTCCGTGTCTTCGCGCCCGAATACGACGCCAAGGCGCGGCTGCGCCGCCAGCTCGAGTTCGATCTGCGGCAGGCGCTGGCCCGCGGCGAGTTCGAGGTGCACTACCAGCCGCTGGTCGATCTCGCGGCCAACGTTGTCACCGGCTGCGAAGCGCTGCTGCGCTGGCATCATCCGGAGCGCGGCATGGTCTCGCCCGCCGATTTCATCCCGGTTGCAGAAGAGACCGGATTGATCAGCGAGATCGGCGAATGGGTGCTGAGGCAGGCCTGCCTCGAGGCCGCCAGCTGGCCCGGCGACATCGACATCGCGGTCAACGTCTCGCCGGTGCAGTTCCGCTCGCGGACATTGGCGCTGAAGGTGGCAGCCGCGCTCGCCGAGTCGGGGCTCGCGCCCGGACGGCTCGAGCTCGAGATCACCGAGACCGTCCTGATCCGCGATGACCAGGAGGCGCTGACGATCCTGCAGCAGTTGCGCGAACTCGGGGTGCGCATCGCGCTCGACGATTTCGGCACCGGCTATTCGTCGCTGAGCTATTTGCATCGTTTTCCGTTCGACAAGATCAAGATCGACCGCAGCTTCATCAGCGACATCGGCGAACCCGAGGATTCCTCGCCGATCGTGCAGGCGGTGGTGCACATGGCCGCCGCCCGCCACATGGCGACGACCGCCGAAGGCGTCGAGACCGAAGCGCAGCGCGCGGTGCTGCTCCAGCTCGGATGCAGCCAGATGCAAGGCTGGCTGTTCAGCCCTGCCGTGCCGGCGGCGAAACTGAAGCAGCTGTTGTCGGCACAGGCGGCCGCGGCGTAGCGGCGCCCCGTCATCCGGTCCCGCCGCTTGGAGGATGTGACGGCCGTGTGGCGGCCTGCCCCCCTTTTCTTACAAGCACTTCCCCTCCCCGCCCGCCCGCCGTGCGTTCGCGAAAGCGCGGGCCGGCTTGGAGCAGGATCGGACAAAGCATGCCGGGTTCAGGAAATACGCACCGCAATCGCGGCGCATAGAACACGCGCCGTTCCGTACAAATGCGGACGACTGATCGAGAGCCCGAGCTGATCAGGAGGAGCCACACCATGACCGGGAACATTGCACTCATGCGCAATCCCTCGCACAAGGGCTTGCCGCCCGCACCCGACGCACAGCCTGACGACCGCTCGACGTCCGAACGGCGTGCCGCCGACGCGGAGATGGCGCGTGTGCTCAGGACCGAGCCGTTTCGCGTGGCGCTGGACTCCTCGGGTGCCGGTATCGCGCACTGGAAGCATGATCCGCTGCACGACGTGGTCGAGCCCATGCGCCACCACGTGGTCATGGCGCATAAAGGCGTGATGCAGCGCATGGAGCGGCGCTCGGGAAAATCGATCTCGATCGGCACGTTTCGTCCGGGGGTCGTGAACATCGTTCCGGAAGGGTCGAGCTCCCGATGGGACATTCCGAAGCCCGTCGACGTCGTGCAGCTTTACCTTCCCGACGCAACGCTGCAGCGCATCGCCGGCGAGGCCGGAACCGCCGGGCCCGCCGAATTGATTGAGCGAACGGCGCATCCCGACACGATCACGTCCCGACTGCTCCTGAGCGCGGCGGATTCGCTGGAGAGCCATGGCGTGCTTGATACGCTGTTCCGGCATCAGCTCACGGATCTTCTGGCCACGCGCCTTTTGGCTGCGCATGCAGGCTCGCCAACCACGTTCCAGCCGACCATGGGCGGACTGGCGCCGAAGGTCCTGCTCCGTGCAATCGAACGATTGCGCTCCGATAGCGAAACGGACGTCTCGCTCGATGCGCTGGCGTCCGATGCCGGGCTATCGCGCTTCCATTTCTGCCGGTCCTTCAAGGAGAGCACCGGGCTGTCGCCGCATGCCTGGCTGCGCCAGCACCGGCTCGAGCAGGCCATGAACATGCTGCGGGAGAGCGACGAATCGATCGTCTCGGTCGCCGCGGCGCTTGGTTACTCCTCGCAGACCGCCTTCGCCGCGGCATTCAAGAAGCTGACGGGCGAGACGCCGAGCGATTGGCGCAGGCGCATGCGTTAGCAGCAATCTCTCGACAACGACGGCAATCGCGCTGGGGCACCGGCAAATCGGGTCAGCTACATCATCTCCATGTCCAGACCAATCGAGGGAGACCAAAGATGACCTGGAAAAACTTCGTCAACCGACGGCTGATTGCCTCACGCCGCCGAAGCCTTGCGACCGCGACCTTGTACGGACTCTCGCTGGCCGTTCGCTTCACCTCGGCGACGGGCGAGGAAGTGGAAATTCCAGCTTACACCATGCACCCGGCACAGCCGCCCGTTTCCATCATGATCCGAAATGGCCCCGGCCTTCCCTATCAGGACTGGAGTCGAAGTGAGCTTCAGCCCGTTGTCCTAGGCTACGGCCGGCCACCGAATTCGCTGCAGGCACGCTGCATCGCGCCCTAAGGCCAGCGACCCAACCCACCTCCACGCGCCGACGCCGGACGCTGCCCCCAACGCAGCAGCGCGGTCGCGCGCGGTCTTTCGAACAGCAACCAAGGAGAGAATCCATGCGACTCATCATCATCGGCGCCGGCTTCGCCGGCATGTACGCCGCCCTTTCCGCAGCCCGGCTGCGCGACATCCGAGGCGTCTCGCCGCAAGATCTGCAGATCGCGCTCGTCTCACCGGAGCCGACGCTGGTGGTCCGTCCGCGGCTCTACGAGCCGAAGCCGGAAACCCTGACGGCCCCGCTGCTCGACGTCCTCGAGGCGATCGACGTCGACTACATCCAGGGCAGCGCCGAGACGATCAACACCGAGGCCCGAACGGTGCAGATCACGCCCGCGAAGGGCGCGCGAAAGACGCTGTCCTACGACCGCCTCGTCGTGACCACCGGCAGCCGGCTGTTCCGTCCGAACATTCCGGGCCTCGCCGAGCATGGTTTCAGCGTCGATTCGCTCGACGATGCCGTTGCGCTCGACAAGCATCTGCATGGTCTCGCGAAGCGGCCTGCCGTGAACGGACGCGACACGGTCGTCGTCGCCGGCGGCGGCTTCACCGGGATCGAGGCGGCCACCGAAATACCGGCGCGGCTGCGCGAAATCCTGGGCCCCAATGCCAGGACGCGCGTCGTCATCGTCGATCGCAACACTGCGATCGCACCCGACATGGGTGCAGGCGCCCGCCCCGTCATCGAGGAAGCCCTGTGCAAGGTTGGCGTAGAGACACGGCTCGGCGCCAGCGTCGCCGCGCTCGACGAGAGCGGCGTCACCTTGTCCAGCGGTGAGCACATCGAAACCGAGACGGTGATCTGGGCGGCGGGCATGCGTGCAGCGCCGCTGACCGGGCAGATTCCCGCCGAGCGCGACAATTTCGGACGGTTGCTGGTCGATCGCTGCTTGCAGGTGCCAGGCGTTCAGGGTGTCTTCGCGGCCGGCGACGCGGCACGCGCCGCCTGCGACGACGAGGGCAATTACGCACTGATGTCGTGCCAGCACGCCACACGGATGGGCGCCTTTGCCGGCAACAATGCCGCGGCCGAATTGCTCGGCGTTCCGACCAGGCCTTACCACCAGAAGGCCTACGTCACCTGCCTGGACCTCGGCGAAGCCGGCGCGCTGTTCACACGCGGCTGGGAGCGCAAGGTCGAGCTGGTCGGCGACGTCGCCAAGAAGACCAAGCGTGAGATCAACACCGTCTGGATCTATCCGCCGAAGGCGGAGCGCGCCCTGGCGCTCGCGTCGGCCGATCCGGAACGGGTGACCGAAGTCTAGACGCCCACGTGATGATGGCCGCGCTCCCGCGGGGCTCGCGGCCGCCACTGCAGACCGATCATTCAGGAGCCCACAGCATGAACCAGCAGATCCGCAACCTCGCGTTCGCGATGCCGCTGACGAACCCGGCTTTCCCGCCCGGCCCGTATCGCTTCATCAATCGCGAATATTTCATCATCCAGTACCGGACCGACCCGGAGGCATTGCGCCGGATCGTGCCGGAGCCGCTGGAGCTGACCGAGCCTGTGGTGAATTACGAATTCATTCGCATGCCCGATTCCACCGGCTTCGGCGACTACACGGAAAGCGGCCAGATCATCCCGGTGTCCTTCCGCGGCCAGACCGGCAGCTTCGTCCACCAGATGTTCCTCAACGACCATCCGCCGATCGCCGGTGGCCGCGAGCTGTGGGGCTTTCCCAAGAAGCTGGCCCAGCCGAAGCTGGCCGTCGAGACCGATACCCTGGTCGGTACGCTGGACTACGGTTCGGTGCGCATCGCCACCGGCACCATGGGCTACAAGCATCGCGCCCTCGATCTTTCCGCCGAAGCACGGAAGCTCATCGCGCCCAATTTCCTGCTGAAGATCATTCCGCATGTCGACGGCACCGCACGCATTTGCGAGCTGGTCCGCTTCCATCTCGAAGACGTGACGGTGAAGGGCGCATGGACGGGGCCCGCCGCGCTCGATCTCTTCTCCCACGCGCTCGCGCCGGTCGCCGAGCTGCCGGTTCTTCAGGTGCTCTCGGCCAAGCATATCGTTGCCGACCTGACGCTCGGATTAGGAACCGTGGTGCACGACTATCTGGAGCGGTCCGCGGTGGCGCGATCGCGTGGAGCCGAAGCTGAAATCCTGACCGAAACACAGGCCGGCTGACCGAACGGGTCGCATTGCAAGGAGTAGTCGCCATGTTCAACGTGACGCGCGAACAAATCGATTCCGCACGACCGGTCAATCCGCTGCCCTACGACGTCGTTGCGCTGGTGCTGCAGGGTGGCGGCGCGCTCGGCGCCTACCAGGCGGGCGTCTACGAAGGCTTGCACGAGGCCGGGATCCGGCCGAACTGGCTGGCGGGCATCTCGATCGGCGCGCTCAACGCCGCCATCATCGCGGGCTCCCCGGAAGACGAGCGCGTGGCGCGGCTGCGCGAGTTCTGGGAGACGATCTGCGCAACCCCGGTGGAATGGCCTGCCGGCGAGGGACTGGCCGGCGCGCTACCCTTCGCGTTCGACTTCAACTCCCTGCACAACACGCTTGCCGCGATGCGCGCGCTGTTCCAGGGCCAGCCCGGCTTCTTCAGGCCGCGCTTCCCCTCGCCCTTGTGGTCGCCCTTCTCGGGCGACGCGTCGACCAGCTTCTATGACACGGCGCCGTTGCAGCGGACGCTGGAACAGCTGGTCGATTTCGACCGGCTGAACTCGGGCGAAGTGCGCGTCAGCGTCGGCGCGGTCAACGTCCGCACCGGCAATCTCACCTATTTCGACACAGCCGAGCGGCGGCTCGGTCCGAAACACTTCATGGCCTCGGGCGCGCTGCCGCCCGGATTTCCCGCCGTCGAAATCGACTCCGAGCACTACTGGGATGGTGGCGTGGTCTCCAACACGCCTCTCTCCCGCGTGCTGTCGGGCGATGCGAAAGACACGCTGACGTTCCAGATCGATCTCTGGTCGGCGCGGGGCCGCGTGCCGCACGACATGATGGAGGTTTCGAGCCGACAGAAGGACATTCAGTATTCCAGTCGCACCCGCGCCGTCACCGACCAGGCGCTGCGGATGCAGGAGATGCGTCAGGCGCTGCAGCGGACGATCGACAGATTGCCGGAGGCCGCAAGAAACGATCCGGAGATGCACGCCATCGCCGAGCTCGCCCGTCACCGCTCCCACAACATCATCCACCTGATCTACCAGTCCAAGCTCCATGAGGGTCACTCCAAGGACTACGAGTTCGGACCCAAGGCGATGCGCGCGCACTGGCAAAGCGGGCGGGACGACATCCGCCGCACGCTTGCCGACGGACGGCGCCTCGAGCCGCCGCCTTCCGAACTCGGCATCGTCACCCACGACATTCACCGCCGCGATTGACGTCGCCGGCAACCATCATCGAAAGGAGTTTTTCATGTTGAAAGGCAAAGTAGCGATCGTCACCGGATCGACCAGCGGCATTGGCCTCGGGATCGCAAGAGAGCTGGCCAGCCTCGGCGCCGATATCGTCCTGAACGGCTTTGGCGAACCGGGAGCGATCGAGAACATCAGGGCCGGCATCGAACGCGAGGACGGCGTGCGCGTCGCGTATGACGGCACCGACATGTCGGATGGCGACGCCGTGCGCGGAATGATCGAGGCGACCATCGAAAAATTCGGACGGCTCGACATCCTCGTCAATAATGCCGGCATCCAGTTCACCGCACCAGTCGAGGAGTTTCCGCCCGCCAAGTGGAAGACCATTCTCGACATCAATCTGTCGGCGGCATTTCACGGCATCGCTGCGGCCGTGCCCCAGATGAAAAAGCAGCGATGGGGCCGCATCGTCAACATCGCCTCCACGCATGGCCTCGTCGCATCCACCCACAAGGCAGCCTATGTCGCGGCCAAGCATGGCCTCGTCGGCCTTACCAAGGTGGTAGGCCTTGAAACCGCCGGCAGTGGCGTCACTTGCAACGCGGTCTGTCCCGGCTGGGTGCGCACGCCGCTCGTGGAGAAACAGATTAGCGACATCGCGGCGGAGAAAGGCATCAGCCAGAAGCAAGCAGCCGAAGAGCTTCTCGCCGAAAAACAGCCGTCGCTGGACTTCGCCTCCCCGAAGCAGATCGGTGGCACCGTCGCCTTCTTGTGCTCGGCCGCGGCCGACCAGATCACCGGGACGACGATCTCCGTCGATGGCGGCTGGACCGCGCGATGAACGCGTGACGAGCCTCTAATCCACCAAGCGATGACGGCCGCGCTCTCCCTGGCGGCGCGGCCTGCTCAACCATGACCAGCCAGAGTCAACACCAACCGAGCGCCCAACCCTTCAAAACAGGAGACCAACATGAATCTGCACAACACCTCATATCCCGTGTCATCGGGACCCGAAGAGCTCGTTCCGTCGCGCTACGCGCTGAAGATCGGCGAGATCGACGTGCTGGTGGTCAGCGACGGCGTGCTGCCGTTGCCGACCAAGATGCTCGCGCACAACGCTGACCCGGCGGTGCGGGCGACCTGGCTGCACGACATGTTCCTGCCGCAGGACGCTTTCGACTGGGCGCTGAACGCCGTCATGGTCCGCAGCGGCGGCAAGACCATCCTCATCGACGCCGGACTGGGCTCGGACCCGAACCTGAACTTGCCGCGCGCCGGACAGTTGATCAGGCGACTGGCGGCCGCCGGCATCGATCTTTCGGCGGTGACCGATCTGGTGTTGACCCATCTGCACATGGACCACATTGGCGGCCTGCTGGTCGACGGCGTGAAGGAGCAGCTGCGCAAGGACCTGCGTATCCATGTCGCGGCCGCCGAGGTCAAATTCTGGGAAAAGCCTGATTTCTCCCGCACTGCCATGCCGGAAGGGTTTCCGGACGCGCTTCGATCGACCGCCAAGCAGTTCCTGAAGGAGTACGGCCCTCAGCTGCGGCTGTTCGATGACGAGCACGAGATTGCGCCCGGCGTCATCGCCCGTCGCACCGGCGGTCACACCCCCGGACACAGCGTGGTTCGCATGGCGTCCGGCGATGACGCGCTGACATTCGCCGGCGATGCCGTGTTTGCCGTCGGGTTCGAGCAACCCGACTGGTTTAACGGCTTCGAGCACGACCCCGAGGAGGCCGCGCGCGTTCGCATCCGTCTGTTGCGACAGCTTGCCGAGACCGGCGAAATGCTGGTGGCGACGCACCTGCCGTTCCCGTCCGTGGGTCGGGTTGCAGCCGACGGCGAGGCCTTCCGTTGGGTGCCGGTGTTCTGGGACTACTGACCGCTTGCCGGGTTAGAGCTGAAGCAGGGCGCGGACTCGATAAGTCCGCGCCCTTGAAAATAGGATCAAACATCGATCCTCGCGGTTGCCCTGCTGAGACGGCTGGAACCCGATCAGCGGGCGCCAGCCGGCATTGCGTCACGTGCAGCGCAGGCGGCTCCTCGTCTGCGCTCTTGCGCGCGCGAGATCGAGCGAGGAGATATGGCGATCGCGGCATTCAGGATGATCACTCTCGTAGCGGTTGCTGCCATGATCGGCCCATCCGTGCAGGCCCGCGACGACGGTCGCTACGCGAACTCTCCCCTCAAGGGCTGGTTCGAGAGCCTGCACAGCAAAGGCGGAGGTCCCTGCTGTGCCGACGCCGACAGCACGGCGCTGGACGATGTCGACTGGGACACGAGCAACGGACATTATCGCGTGAGACTCCTGGGCGACTGGATCGAGGTGCCCGACGACACCGTGATCACCGAGCCGAACCGCGCCGGCCGCACCATGGTCTGGCCGTATTACGTCAACGGCCGCGCCAAGATCCGCTGCTTCATGCCCGGCAGCATGATTTGAGATTTTGAATTCTAATGTCCCGGGCGCGGCGCAGCATGCAACGATGCGCCTTGAACCGGACGCGCGGGCTCACTTGATTTGCTTGGCCGCGTGGATCTCGACGAACTCGGCGTCGGGATGGGCGACGATGGTGGCGAACATGATGCCACTGATGATGAGCGACCAGGCGGTGTCCCAATAAATCCAAAACACGTGCCAGCCTCCGTTTCGATCTGCTCCGCCCGCGGGATCAGGGTAACGGCAAGGCGAGGCTGCCGTTCCCAGTCCGCGAGCGGCGCGGGCGAGGTGCTATTTTGGTTTGGTCGGCGCGGCGTTGGTATCGGTTTGGCCGGTGTGGCGCTTTGCCACGACGTCCTCATCGTGCTCGGCCTGACGCGGGCGCGGCGGCGACTTGGGCTGGCCGGCCTGACCGCCATGCTTGCCGCCCATGTCGGGCTTACCTTCGAGATCGTTTTCACGGGACATGCCGGTTCAATGCGCTCGCGCGGCATTGGTTCGGTTCGCCTGTGAACGAGTTCATAGGATCGCCGCGATTTGCAGCGCACGATCGCCAGGCCCACCCCCGGGAGCATTCTCATTCATATGACTGACGGATTCGGCCTGATGCGGAAACGACTTGTCGCCTGGACGATCCTGACCTGCGCGCTGCTCGCGGTCACCGTGTGGACCGTGCTCGGGCCGCCCCACACCCCGCCCGGGCCCCATCTGCCCTCCCGCACAGCGGCGATACGGTAAGCCTCCCACCGATACCATTTCGGCATCAATCGATCCCAATTGGAATTTGGTGCGGCGGGGCGGCTGCCGCTATCCTCCCGGCAAAACGACAAATGCCGCACCGGCATCCAGGAGGGACCCCATGCTGAGACCGACCCGACGCATCAGATCCGGCGTACCCCGCGCCGCGATCGCCACCACGCTTGCTTTCCTCACTCTCATTTCTGGAGTCCGCGCCGGCATGGCCGAGACCTTCGCCTATGTCGGCAATGCCGACAGTAACGACATCAGCGTGTTCAAAATGGCCGAGAGCGGCGAGATGACGCCCGTGCAGAAGGCCGCCTTCACCGGCGTCGAAAAGCCCGGCTCCTCGACGCCGCTCGCGATCACGCCCGATCATCGCGTGCTGATCGCCGGTGTCCGCTCGCAGCCGTTCGTTGCGGTGAGCTTTGCGATCGATCCCAAGACGGGCCAGCTCAGCCATATCGGCAACGGCCCGCTCGCCGACAGCATGGCCAATATCGCCATCGACCGCGGCGGCAAATTCCTGTTCAGCGCCTCCTATGGCGGCAACAAGGTCGCACTGAATCCGCTGCTCGCCAACCGCGTCGCGGGCGAGCCGAAGCAGGTGATCCCGACCGGACTGAACGCGCACGCCTTCCTGCCCTCGCCCGACAACCGCTTCGCGTTCGCGACCAATCTCGGCTCCGACCAGATTCTTGCCTTCGCGTTCGACGCCACGACCGGCACGCTCACGCCGAGCGATCCGCCGGCTCACAAGGTGCCAGAGAAATCGGGGCCGCGGCATTTCGTGTTCCACCCCAACGGCAAGTTCGTCTATCTCCTCCACGAGCTGAACGGCGACGTCGCGGCGTTCGCCTATGAGGCCAAGGGCGGCGCATGGGACGAGATCCAGCGCACCAGCGCGCTGCCGGAAGGATTTACCGGAAAGCCCTGGGCCGCCGACATCCACATCACCCCCGACGGCCGTTTCCTGTACGCCTCCGAGCGTACCACCAGCACGCTCACCGCCTACAAGGTCGATGCAACCACCGGCAAGCTGACCACCATCGGCAGCGTGCCGACCGAGAAGCAGCCGCGCGGCTTTCACATCGATCCCAGCGGGCGCTACCTCGCCGCAGTCGGCGAGCTCTCCGACAGCATGACGGTCTATGCCATCGACCAGAGCAGCGGCGCGCTCGCCAAGCTGAAGTCCTATGCCACCGGCAAGAAGCCGAACTGGGTGGAGTTCTTGAGCCTGCCGTGAGATTGCTCCGCTGCGGGATGAGTTCGGCCTGCATGGTGCGAGACGCCCGCTTTGGCGGGCTCCTCACCATGAGGGTCTGACATCCCGCCGCGAAGCATGACCTCATCCTGAGGGCCCGCCGCAGGCGGGCGTCTCGAAGGATGGCCGCAGGGACAGTGGAAGACAGCGAACCTTGGCGCCGGTCCCGAAGACTAAATCACGGGCGGCATCGCGCCGCCCGTGCTGCTGCGGCATTCTCATTCGGCCGGCCCTGATGTGCCCTTGGCTCGCAGCGATCGCTTCTGCTAACGATAAGGCCGTCAAGGCCCCAACCGGAATGACCCATGCGTTCATTGCCTGCGCGTTCTGTTTCCAGACATCTCGTTGCGCTCACCGGACTGCTGTTGCTGTCGGCCCAGCCCGCTGCCGCCGCCGATGACGACGCGCCCAAGGGGCCGGCGGTCACGGTGCTGAAGGTCGCAAAATCCTGTTTCTCCGACATCGTCGAGGGCACCGGCACCATCCTCGCGCGCGAGGCAAGCTCGGTGCGGCCGGAGCGGCCCGGCCTGAAGGTGACGGAGGTGCTGGCGGAAGCCGGCGACACCATCACCGCAGGCCAGGTGCTGGCGCGGCTGGCGCTGCCCGAGGGCGGCACACTTCAGGTCACCGCCCCCGTGGCAGGCGTGATCGCGACGTCGACCGCGCAGATCGGCAACCTCGCCTCCGCCAAGGGCGAGGCGCTGTTCACGATCGTGGCGCGCAGCGAGTACGATCTCGTCGCCCTCGTCGCGACCAGCGATATGCGCAAGCTCGCGGTCAACCAGGTGGCGACCGTGCGCATCGCCGGCGCGGGCGATATCGACGGCAAGGTGCGCCGCATCGGCCCGACGGTCGAGCCGAACATCCAGCAAGGCATGGTCTATATCGGCATTTCCTCGCAGAAGCGGCTGTTGCTGAATGCGAGCGGCCGCGCGCTGATCAAGTCGGGCCAGAGCTGCAACGTCGCGGTGCCGCTGACATCGGTGCAGTATTCCTCCGCCGGCACCGTCGTGCAGGTGATCCGCCGCAACCGCGTCGAGACCAAGCGCGTCGAGGTCGGACTGATGTCGGGCGGCAATATCGAGATCCGCGACGGCCTCAACGAAGGCGATATCGTCGTGGCCCGCGCCGGCGCGCTGCTGCGCGAAGGCGATCCGGTGCGCACGGTGATGGCTGCGGAAGCGGCGAAGTAATCGCCACAATCGTCATTGCGAGAAGCAAAGCGACGAAGCAATCCAGAATCTTTCCGCGGGAAGATTCTGGATTGCTTCGCTCCGCTCGCAATGACGATGGAGAGGCAGATGTGCGTTAAACACGCACATCGTAGGGTGTGCAAAGCGAAGCGTGCCCACGTCTTCTATAGAGCGCGTCTTCTATCGAAATGTTGGAGAGATGGTGGGCACGGCGCGTTGCGCCTTTGCCCACCCTACAAGACCTAAGAAAAACTAGCCGCCGGCTTCGCCGAAATGGACGTCCTCAAGCAGCGAGGAGGAGACGGACGGGACCTGGTCGCCTTCGCTGGCGCGGGAGATGGCGAGGCGGGTCTTGTTGAAGACGCTCTCGGCGCTGCCCTGCGCATTGAGGTTGTTGAGGAACTCGCTGACAAGCACGCTGTGCTCGCCCTTGCCGTCGTCGACGACCTTGCCGGGCGAAGCCGAGGAGAGGATCAGCGCATTGTCCGTCGCGCTGATCGGCGCGAGGCCGTGGCTGTAGGAGCGGAAGCGGCGCTCATAGGGATTGCGGCGGGAGGCGTCGACCACGACGAGCTTGGCCTTGGCGCCCTGCTCCTTCATCATGTCGAGCACGCCTTCGATGGAGACGCCCTGACGACGGACATCGTTTTCCTTCCAGATCACGGCATCGACCGGCAGCATGTAGCTCTCGCGGCCGGCCTGCACGCCGTAGCCGCCGAAGAACAGCATGACGACGGTGTCGCGCTTGATCCGGGACTTCAGGCGATTGACGGCGCGGACCATGTCGTCCTTGGTCGCGTCTTCCACCATGTCGACGTCAAACCCGTTCTTGCGCAGCGACGAAGACAGCGCGCGGGCGTCGTTGATCGACTGCGTCAGCGGCGCATTGGCGTCGGGGTAGTGCCCATTGCCGATGACGAGGGCGAGACGCGAGGCCTGGCCGATCGAGCCGGTGACCTGGTCGGTCGAGACGGCCTTGGCGGCATCGAGCGCCCGCATGTTCAGGGCAGCATGGGCGCCGATCACGAGCGAGACCGTGCCGATGAGGGCTGCGGCCAGCGCGATCGTGCGTCGGGAAATGTCGAGCTGCGTTACATTCATCTCGCGTCATTCCTGTCACTGCCAAAGACCAGCCAAGCACGCGCACACTGTTTGAGTAGCGCGATAGCGTCTTTGGGTTTGAGGGATTGGCCGGGGGTGTGCCCCCGAATTGCGCGCAATTTGCGGCGCCGCACCAAACAAAGCCTTAACCGGATATCGCCTCCCCCGCAATAGATCGCCGAAAATTTGAGCTAAGTCACTGGAAGTACGCGCTAATTTGCACCGCCAAAAGTGTGATTTTTTTGCGTCCCCGTAGCCTTCCGGAGCCTGATTATGCAGGCTTCGTGCCGGCTTTTTCTGTGACTGTCATCACATTTGTATTTCCTGCGAATCCGGGTAGCTTTTTCAACGACTTGCAGGGGGTGGCACGCGGCTGGGAGCGTGCCGGCCGGCGCCCTCGGCCAAATTCCCGCGACCAGGTATTTCATGAGCTTTCAATATTTTGCCGGCGCCACCTGCCGGGCGCTGACGGCGCGGAAGGACGGCCCCTCGCTTTACGACGTCTGCGATCCCGTATTGTCCGTTGCGGCCAGCGGCGATCCGCATCTGGCCAAGTTCTACAAGACCGCCCTCGGCAATCCCGCATTGCGGGTGCTGCTCCGCCGGGCCGGTCTGCCCGAACTGCGCGATGAAGGCAAACTGGCCCGGCTGCGCCACGCGCTGGTGCGCGCCCGCGACGAGGCCGAGCCCGATTGGGCGGCGGTCGGCCAGCCCGTTGCCGACCTCGTCGACAGCATCGCGCTGGATCATCCCAAGCCGCCGCCGGCCATGTTCACCGGCGCCATGCCGCAACAATCGCAGATCGACGGCGTGATCCGCGACTGCGCGCAGCATCTGCTGGGCTCGTACCGCAAGAATGGCTTTCTGCCGACCTACGCTGCGTTCAACCTGATCGGCGACCCCGATTTCCGCGGCCGCGAGCTGACCATCGCGCTCTCGGGTCTCAACGCGCGCGGCTACAAGAACTCCTCGCTGCTGTTCAACCTCGCCCGTGTCTTCATCGCGCGATCGCCGGCGCGCGCTGTCGTCAATCCGCCCTGGCGAGGGGTTGCCGAACCGATGTGGGAGCCGGTGCAGATCCGCCACCGCTCGGCCTATTACGACGCGTTCTTCATCGAGGCGCTGCTCGGCTATGTCGAGAGCGGTCTCGCCTCGCCTACCGAGATGACGGCGGCGAAGCGCGCGGTTGCCGACATGGTCGATTTCTGCGTCAACATCAGCCGCGAAGAGGTCGAGGGCATCGACGGGGCGCGGTTCAACGTCATCACCGCGCTCGCGCCGGCGCCGCATCCGCGCTTCTCACGCTATTTCGCCCAGATCAAGCAGGACCTCGGTTTCGGCGTCTACGTGCCGGATTGCGACACCACGGCGTGCTCGATCTCCGCGGCGACGCAGGCCGGCTGCACCGATCCGATCCTCGACCAGCCGCTGCTGGATTTCTATGCCGGCTATCAGGTGCGCGCCGGCGTCAACGAGCCGCGCGTGACCGTGCCGATCAACGACAATATCGACTATGAGGGCGGGGTTGCGACCTGGATCGACAACCTCAAGGGCGAGCGGCCCTATGGCAATGATCTCGATCCGACGCTCAATCTCGACATTCTCGAGGTCAGCTTCCGCAACCTCGTGCGCTGGCAAGTATTGGAGACGCCGGCGCGGCTTGCCACCGTCCATCGCATCCTCGGCTTCCAGAAGCGGCTGGCGGCGAGCGGCGCCTTCGCCAATCCGCGCTCGCACATCTATTATCTGCCGGAGCTCTACAGCGCCTATTTCGGCCGCTGTTATGCCGCCTTCCTGGCGCTGCCGCTGGCGGCGCAGGCGATCATCGATCCCGACGGCGATTTCGATTTCATCCGCCACCGCGTGCTGTCTTACGTCAAGGGCGAGCTGATGGCCGCCGAGATGAACGTGTTCGACGCAGCGCTCGCGCTGATCGCGCTCGGCCATCTCGGTGCGGACCCGCGCGCCTTTGCGCCGGCGCTGAACGTGATCGTCGCGAGCCTCGGCGAAGGCGGCCGCCGCGGCCCGTTCCGTGCCTATGAATGGAACAAGATGAAGACGCCGACGCGGATTTTGGTCGGCGGTCCGGAGGTGACGTCGGCGTTCGTGCTGATGGCGCTGGCGGTGGCCAAGCGGGCGATGACGCGGGGATAGGTTTCGTAGGGTGGATTAGCGAAGCGTAACCCACCACTTCTGCCGCCGTGGAGACGAAAGAGGTGGGTTACGCCTTCGGCTAACCCACCCTACAAAACTTCGCTCGATGACGGGAAGTTGAAAGCCCAAGTGCCAGGCATATGCTGGCCGCGCGGACAAAAGCCGACCACAATTGCGAGGTCTATCGCAATTTTCATCACACGCGGACCGGCATGTTGCGAAAATTCCTGATTGCGCTGTCATTGCTCGCCTTGTCCTTGCCCGGCCTGGCGTCGCCGGCTGAGGCCGCCGACCTCACCGGCACCGCAAAGGTTCGCGCCGGCGACGCAGTGATGATCGGCAACACACGGATCAGGCTCGGCGGCATCGACGCGCCCGCGGTCGACCAGCTCTGCCTCAACAACAAGGGCGAGCGCTGGACCTGCGGCATCGCGGCCCGCGACGAGCTCGCCAAATATGTCGACGGCAAGAATTGGGTCTGCCATGCGAGGTCGATCGACCGGCGCGGCCGCACCGTGGCGCGTTGCGATGTCGGCGGCGAGGATATCCAGAAATGGCTGGTGCGCGCAGGCTGGGCGCTGGCCTACACCCGCATGTCGCACGACTATGAGGCGGACGAGAAGGCCGCGCGGGAGGCCAAGGCCGGCATGTGGCAGGGCGCCTTCATCGCGCCCTGGGACTGGCGCGTGCGCAACAAGAAGACCACCATCCTCGGCGCCACCAAGCCGCCCGACGGCGCGCATGCGATCCTGCTCGCTTCGGCCTCGGGGCCCGTCGCGCCCTCGCCGGACTGCACCATCAAGGGCAACGTCAACACCGCCGGCGAGTGCATCTATCACCGGCCGACCAGCCGCTGGTATGCGCAGATCAAGATGAAGATCAGCAAGGGCACGCGCTGGTTCTGCTCGGTGGAGGAAGCCGAAGATGCGGGCTGCCGCGAGACTAAGAGATAACCCACGTCAGACCTGCGTTTTCCGGCCTTTTCTTGCACCGCAGCGCCGCGTAAAAGTGTGAATCAGCGACCCACCATCCTGTTCTCAGGCAACAAGGACCAACAGCAATGACCGTTCGCGCGGGCCGGGAATTTCTGGCCATCCCCGGGCCCACCAATATGCCCGACGAGGTGCTGCGGGCGATGCATCGTCCGGCGATCGACATCTACTCCAAGCAGATGACCGATCTGACCGAGAGCCTGCTCAGCGACATCTCGAAACTGTTTGCCACCGAGGGCAAGTCCTACATCTACATCGCCAACGGTCACGGCGCCTGGGAAGCAGCATTGAGCAACGTGCTGTCGCGCGGCGACAAGGTGCTGGTGCTCGAAAGCGGGCGGTTCGCGATCGGCTGGGGCCATGCCGCGGCGCTGATGGGTGCCGAGGTGGAGGTGCTCAAGGGTGACTGGCGCCGCGCGGTGCGGCCGCACGAAGTCGAGGAGCGCCTGCGCCGCGACAAGGAGCACACCATCAAGGCCGTCGTCGTCGTCCAGGTCGACACCGCCTCAGGCGTGCAGAACGACATCGAGGCGATCGGCAAGGCGATCAAGGCGAGCGGTCATCCGGCGCTGTACATGGTCGACACTGTCGCCTCACTCGGCTGCATGCCGTTCGAGATGGACAAATGGGGCATCGACGTTGCGATGTCGGGCTCGCAGAAGGGCCTGATGACGCCGCCCGGCCTCGGCTTCGTCACGGCCAATGCGCGTGCGCTCGAGGTCCACAAGAAGGCCAATATGGCGACACCCTATTGGAGCTGGAGCGAGCGCGAAGGCAGCGAGCATTATCGCAAATATGCCGGCACCGCGCCGGTGCATCTGCTGTTCGCGCTGCGCCAGGCGATCGACCTCTTGCACGAGGAAGGGCTGGAGAACGCCTTCCGCCGCCACAGCCTGCTCGGCGAAGCCGCGCGCCGCGCGGTCGGCGCATGGTCGGAAGGCCAGGTGCTCGGCTTCAACATCGCGGAAGCCAGCGAACGCTCCAACACCGTGACCACAGTGACCATGAGCAACGGCCATGATCCCGCAATCCTGCAACGCTATTGCAAGGAGAAGTGCGGCGTCGTGCTCGGCACCGGCATCGGCGATCTCTCGGGACAAGCCTTCCGCATCGCCCATATGGGCCACGTCAACGCCCCGATGCTGCTCGGCACGTTGGGGGTGATCGAGGTCGGGCTGAACGCGCTGAAGATCCCGCACGGCAAGGGCGGGCTCGAAGCGGCGGTTGCGTATCTCGGCGAAGAGGTGGCGGCGTAAGCGTCTTTTTTCCTTCTCCCCTTGGGGGAGCAATCTTGTAGCCCGGGTGAGCGGAGCGACACCCGGGATTCTTGCGTGAGTCCCCGCATGTCGCTTCGCTCATGCGGGCTACGGCAGCGGCGGGATCCGATACGCCTCGACCTGCGCCTTCAGTTCCTCCAGCGAGGCAAGCGGCGCCTTCGGATCCACCCGATATTCCCCACGCGCCAGCCACGACAGCACCTTCGCATCGACGATCGGCGAATGGTGGATGACGTCGCCGTAATTGTCGAGGTTATGCGTCACGTCCTTGATCGCCCGGAAATCGTACAGGCGCACATTGGGAAGCTGCGTCAGGCGCTGCGCGATGACGGCGGTGAGGTCGGTAACGATCTTCAGCGTCGCAGGCGAAGCGTCGCGCATCGCGACGAATTGCAGGATCGAATAGGGCGGGAAGTAGATGTCGAAGGTCACGTCCGGATGGCGCGCGATCAGGCCGACGGCGTCATGCTCGAAATGCCGCACCATGGCGTCGTAGCGATAGCCTTCGCCGAGAAAGTGGCTGCGCACGGGATCGGTGATATAGGCGAAGGCCGCGAGCGTCCTTTTCGCATTATAGGCGCGCGCGACGTCGATATCGCGCGGCAGCGCATAGATATCGTCGACGTCTTCAAGCGCAAACTTGACGGGCAGAAAAGGCGCCGCCCGGGTCAGCGGCTCCCGCAGCGGCGGAACCGACCGCAGCAATGCGAACAGGGATTCCTTCGCCATCGCCGCGCTGAACAGGTAGGACGCGATGCCTTTTGCCGTCCCGCGATAGAGATCGGCGGAGAGATAAGGATCGGTCTCGATGTCGGCCGCATCAACAAAGATGAAATCGTCCATCGCCCAGATCACGCGTTTTGCGCCGCGGTCGATGGCCTGCTCGAGCACAAAACCCTGCTGGCGCGAATTGGACCCGGTCATCGCCAGCTTGAGCGAGTGCACGCCGAGCGCATGGTCGATGTCGCTCTGGCGGAAATGGATCGCGAGCGAGGTGCCCATGAAGGCGGCGTCGAACAACTGGCTGCGGATCAGCCCGGCATTCTGCACGCGCGTGTCATCTGAATAGAACGGCGCGACGAGGCGCGAGGGGCGAAACAGCTGCAAGGGATCGATGACATAGGTGAGCGCAGCCGCGCCCAGCACGCACGCGATGCTCGCGAGGAGAAGACGCCCTGGATGTGTGAACGCGCCTTGCATCAGAACCGGAAATAGATGAATTCGCTGTGGCTCTGGATACCCAAAATCCCGAACGCAAGCACCAGCGACGCACCATAGAGGACCAGCGGCCGCATCCGTCCGGCCATCAGGCCGTCGCCGAGCCTGCGATTGGCGTGGTCGTACCCCATGATTCCTTGCGTGTTCGGCGCCAGCCACACCAGCGCGGCATAAATTGCGACCATCACCGACGCCGCAATCTCCTCGCGGCCGAACACGATATTCGCCGGATCGGCCATCGCATTCAGAATCCGCATGGCCCAATCGACCCGCTCGGCCCGGAAGAAGACCCAGGCGACAACGACGGCGAGAAAGGTCAGCACGGCCCCGGCGACGCGAGCTGGGCGCGCGAGCAATTTCGGAACATTCGGCACCAGCGCGTTGAAGGCGTGATTGATACAGAGATAGGCGCCGTGCAGCGCGCCCCAAATGACAAACGTCCAGGCCGCGCCATGCCAGAGCCCGCCGAGCAGCATCGTGAGCATCAAATTGACGTAGCGCAGCACGCGGCCGCGACGGTTGCCCCCGAGCGGAATGTAGAGATAGTCGCGCAGGAAGTGCGACAGCGTCATGTGCCAGCGTCGCCAGAACTCGACGATGCTGGTGGCCTTGTAGGGCGAGTTGAAATTGACCGGCAGGAAGATGCCGAACATCAGCGATATCCCGATCGCCATGTCCGAATAGCCCGAGAAGTCGAAATAGAGCTGGAAGGTGTAGGCGAGCGAGCCAAGCCAGGCCTGATCAAAACTCGGCGCGCGCGCATCGAAGGCGAGCGCGACCAGCGGCTGGATTCCGTCGGCGAGGCACGTCTTCTTGAACAGGCCGATCGCGAAGATGATGAGGCCGCACAGGATCAGATGCGCATGCGGATGCTTGGTTTCCTCCCGCTCGAATTGCGGGATCATGTCCTTGTGGTGAAGGATCGGTCCGGCGATCAGATGCGGGAAGTATGTCACGAACAGCGCGTAGTGCGGCAGCGCGTAGGCCGCGACCTGCCCGCGCCAGGCATCGACCAGGAACGCGATCTGGGTAAAGGTGTAGAAGGAGATGCCGACCGGCAGCAGGATATGGACCGCGAAGTGCGTGCCGGCCAGCGCATTGATGTTCTCGGTGACAAAGCCGGCGTATTTAAAGATGCCAAGCACCAGGAGGTCGCCGGCGACGCCGAGGGCAAGGGCCGCCTTGCGTTGCGACGAAGTGAGCTTCGCCACGATGAGAAGATGGCCTATGCCATAGTTGAAGGCGATCGATATCAGCAACAGGGCCACGAACTGCCAATTGCCGATGGCATAAAAAGTGAGCGAGGCCGCCGCCAACCAGATCACCGGGGCCAGATTGCTGCGCCGCCCCAGCCAGAAATAGCCAGCCAGCGCGGCCGGCAGGAACAGCAGGATGAACGGGTAGGAATTGAACAGCATCAGGCTGGACCGGCGGCGGGGATTAGGAAGCCTAAAGCATAGAAGGGACCGATCAACAACCCGGCGACTTGACGCTATTCTGGCGCAGTCCTTGGCGCAGTGGCGCTGGCAATTCGTGGAATCGGGACGATATAAGGCAGGACGCATCTTCTCCCTCTCCCCGCCTGCGGGGAGAGGGTTGGGGTGAGGGGGAGTCTCCACGAGGACGGTGACAGCGAGACTCGCGGAGAGCCCCCCTCACTCGGATTGCATCTTCGATGCAATCCGACCTCTCCCCGCAAGCGGGGCGAGGTGAAGAAGAAGCCGCGCGCGAACGTGACATGATGAGGATCGAGTGACACAAGCCAAACCACCTTCCCAGCCCCCCGTCGCCCCGCGCCGGCCGCATTCCTTCACGCGGCATGGGATCACCGTGACCGACGACTATGCCTGGCTGAAGGACGAGAAATGGCAGGAGGTGCTGCGCGACCCCGCGGTGCTCGATCCCGACATCCGCAAATATCTGGACGAAGAGAATGTCTACACCGAGAGCCTGCTCGGCCACACCTCATCGCTTCAAAAGACGCTGGTGCGCGAGATGCGGGGGCGGATCAAGGAGGACGATTCCAGCGTGCCGTCGCCGGATGGTCCCTTCGCCTATTTCCGCAAATTCCGCGAAGGCGGCCAGCACGAGCTGTTCGGCCGCATGCCACGCGATGGCGGCGAGGGCCACATCGTGCTCGACGGCGATGCGCTCGCCAAGGACCACACATATTTCAAATTCGGCGGCAGCCGGCACTCGAACGACCACAGGCGGCAGGCCTGGAGCGCCGACACCAAAGGCTCGGAATATTTCTCCATCCGCGTGCGCGACTGGGCGACCGGAAAGGACCTCGACGACGTCGTCGAGGAGACCGACGGCGGCGTGGTCTGGAGCAAGGACGCAACGTCGTTCTTCTACGTGAAGCTCGACGACAATCACCGCCCGATGCAGGTGTGGCGGCACAAGCTCGGCACTGGGCAGGCAGACGACACGCTGGTTTACGAAGAGCAGGATTCCGGCTGGTTCACCCATCTGCACGAGAGCACCAGCGGGCGCTTCTGCGTCATCGCGGGCGGCGACCACGAGACCTCCGAGCAGCGGCTGATCGACCTCGACCATCCCGACGCACCGCCGCGCCTGGTCGCGGCACGCGAGGAAGGCGTGCAATATTCGCTGGCCGACCGTGGCGACGAACTGTTCATCCTCACCAACGCCGACGACGCCATCGATTTCAAGATCGTCATCGCACCGCTCGCCTCACCCGAGCGCAAGAACTGGCGTGATCTGATCCCGTATCGCCCGGGCATCTACATCATCGATCTCGATCTCTATGCCGGCCACATGGTGCGGCTGGAGCGCGCCAATGCGTTGCCGTCGATCGTGATCCGCGACCTCGCGACCAAGGAAGAGCACGCCATCGCGTTCGACGAGGCGGCCTATTCGCTGGATACGATGGGCTCCTACGAATTCGAGACAACGAATTTGCGTTTCGCCTATTCGTCGATGACGACGCCGTCGGAAGTCTATGACTACGACATGGTCAAGCGGACGCGTACCCTGCGCAAGCGCCAGGAGATTCCGTCCGGCCACAATGCGAGCGACTACGTTACGACGCGCATCATGGCGAAGGCGCATGACGGCGCCGAGGTGCCGGTCTCGATCCTCCATCGCCGCGGGCTCACGCTCGATGGCGCGGCGCCGCTTCTGCTCTACGGCTACGGCTCCTACGGCATGGCCATGCCGGCTTCGTTCAGCGCCAACCGCCTGTCGCTGGTCGATCGCGGCTTCGTCTACGCCATCGCCCATATCCGCGGCGGCGCCGACAAGGGCTGGGGCTGGTATCTCGACGGCAAGCGCGAGAAGAAGACCAATTCGTTCGACGATTTCTCGGCCAGCGCCCGCGCACTGATTGATGCGAAGTACACCAGCGCAAAGCGCATCGTCGGCCACGGCGGTTCGGCCGGTGGCATGCTGATGGGCGCGGTGGCGAACCGCGCCGGCGAGTTGTTCGCCGGCATCGTCGCCGAAGTGCCGTTCGTCGACGTGCTCAACACCATGCTTGACGACACGCTGCCGCTGACGCCGCCGGAATGGCCGGAATGGGGCAACCCGATCGAGAGCGAAAAGGATTTCCGCACCATCCTGTCGTATTCGCCCTACGACAATGTCGCGGCGAAAGATTATCCCGCGATCCTGGCAATGGGCGGATTGACCGATCCGCGCGTCACGTACTGGGAGCCCGCCAAATGGATCGCGCGCCTGCGCGCGACGATGAGCGGTGGCGGCCCGGTGTTGCTGCGCACCAACATGGGCGCCGGCCACGGCGGCGCCTCGGGACGCTTCAACCGGCTCGATGAAGTCGCGATCGTCTATGCGTTCGCGCTGTGGGCGGCTGGGATGGCGGAGGCCGGGGTGTAGGCGTTCATATGCCTCCCCATCGTCGTCCTGGCGAAAGCCAGGACCCATACCGCGTGATCTATCCGAAGAAGGTCGGTGTCAGTACCGCGCGAAAACACGACAAGTCCGAGTCTTCGCCAAATTACTCCCTGGGGTAATGGGTCCTGGCTTTCGCCAGGACGACGACGGAGATTGTGGGACGAGTTGTCGGCCTTTACCTTCCGTTCGCCTTCCGCCATGCGGCGAAGTCGGTCAGCGTCTGCGGGTCCGTCGCCGGATAGAGACCGAAAATGCCGCGGCCCTTGTTGACTTCTTCGGTGACGAAGTCCTCGAACGCGGTCATCTCGAAGGTCTCGTTGGCGATCTCGTCAGCAAGATGCGCGGGAATCACGATCACGCCGTCGCTGTCGCCAAGAATGACGTCGCCGGGAAACACCGGCGCGTCACCGCAGCCGATCGGAACATTAATCTCGATGGCGTGATGCAGCGTCAGATTGGTCGGTGCGCTCGGGCGGTGGTGGTAGGCGGGGATCCCCAGTTTGGCGATCTCGGCTGAGTCGCGAAAACCGCCATCGGTGACGACACCGGCGACACCGCGCTTCATCAGGCGCGTGACCAGGATCGCACCGGCCGAAGCGGCGCGCGCGTCCTTGCGGCTGTCCATCACCAGCACGCTGCCTGGCGGGCAATCCTCGACCGCCTTGCGCTGCGGATGGGAGCGGTCCTTGAAAACGTCGATGGTGTTGAGATCCTCGCGCGCCGGCATATAGCGCAGCGTGAAGGCTTCACCGACCATGGTCGGCTGGTTGGCGCCGAGCGGGTGCACATCCTGGATCATCTGGATGCGCAGGCCGCGCTTGAACAGCGCTGTGGCGACGGTGGCGGTGGAGACGGATTTGAGCTTGTTGCGGGTGGCTTCGGTAAGTTTCGTCATTTTCACGCTCTCTAGTAAATCGAGGGCTCGCCGATCGGCGCGCCGAAATCGGTCTCGAGGAAGTCGAAATCGCAGCCGTCATTGGCCTGCTTGATGTGCTTGGTGAACATCCAGCCATAGCCGCGCTCGAAGCGGCGCTCGGGCTGCTTCCAGGCGGCGCGGCGCTTGTCGAGCTCGGCTTCCGACACATCGAGATTGATGGTGCGGGCGGCGACATCGAGCGTGATGCGGTCGCCGTTCCGCACCAGCGCCAGCGGTCCGCCGACATAGGATTCGGGGGCTACGTGCAGAATGCAGGCGCCGTAGCTGGTGCCGCTCATCCGCGCATCCGAGATGCGCACCATGTCGCGCACGCCCTGCTTCACGAGCTTGGTCGGGATCGGCAGCATGCCCCATTCCGGCATGCCCGGTCCGCCCTGCGGCCCCGCATTGCGCAAGATGAGAATGTGGTCTTCGGTGACGTCGAGATCGGGATCGTCGATCGCCTTCTTCATCGACGGATAATCGTCGAACACCAGCGCAGGCCCAGTGTGCTTGAGGAAGCGCGGCGCGCAGGCGCTCGGCTTGATGACGCAGCCGTCGGGCGCGAGATTGCCCTTGAGCACGGCGAGCGCGCCTTCCTTGTAGATGGGATTGTCGATCGAGCGGATCACGTCGTCATTGTGGACCTCGGCCTGCGCGATGTTCTCGCCGAGAGTCTTGCCGGTGACGGTGATGCAATCGAGATGCAGATGCGGCTTGATCTGTCCCATCAGCGCCGGCAGGCCGCCGGCATAGAAGAAGTCTTCCATCAGATAGGTATCACCGCTCGGCCGCACATTGGCGATGACAGGCACCTTGCGGCTCGCAATCTCGAAATCGTCGAGACCGATGTCGAGACCGGCGCGGCGAGCCTGCGCGATCAGATGGATGATCGCATTGGTCGAACAGCCCATCGCCATCGCCACTGCGATCGCGTTCTCGAACGCCTTGCGGGTCTGGATCGCCTTCGGCGTCAGATCTTCCCAGACCATCTCGACGATGCGGCGGCCGCATTCGGAGGCCATCCGGATATGGTTGGCATCAGCGGCGGGAATCGAGGAGGCGCCCGGCAGCGTCATGCCGATCGCCTCGGCAATCGCGGTCATGGTCGAGGCGGTGCCCATCGTCATGCAGGTGCCGTAGCTGCGGGCGATGCCGGCTTCGATATCGAGCCAGTCCTTGTCGGAGATTTTTCCGGCGCGGCGCTCGTCCCAGTATTTCCAGCCGTCCGAGCCCGAGCCGAGCGTCTTGCCCTTCCAATTGCCGCGCAGCATCGGGCCGGCCGGCAGATAGATCGCCGGGATGTTCATCGAGGTCGCGCCCAGCAGCAGCGCCGGAGTGGTCTTGTCGCAGCCGCCCATCAGCACCACGCCGTCGACGGGATGGCTGCGCAGCAGCTCCTCGGCGTCCATCGCCAGCAGATTGCGATAGAGCATCGTGGTCGGCTTGAGCAGCGATTCCGACAGCGACAGCGCCGGCAGCTCCAGCGGCAGACCGCCGGCCATCAGGATGCCGCGCTTGACGTCATCGACGCGCGACTTGAAATGCATGTGGCAAGGTTGCGCGTCCGACCAGGTGTTGAGGATCGCGATGATCGGGCGGTCCTTCCACTCCTCCGGCGCGTAGCCCATCTGCATGGTGCGGGAGCGATGGCCGAACGAGCGGAGATCGTCGGGTGCGAACCAGCGCGCGCTGCGGAGCTGGTCGGGCGTTAGTTTCTTCTTGGTCATGATTGGGTGCCCCATTTCTGCACGGTGTTCCGCTCGATGGCGCGGAAGATCAGGTTCTCGACAAAAAGCCCGATGATGATCACCGTCAAGAGGCCGGCGAAGACCGCAGGTATGTCGAGCAGGTTGCGGTTTTCGAAGATGAACCAGCCGAGCCCGCCCTGCCCCGACGACACGCCGAACACCAGCTCGGCCGCGATCAGCGTGCGCCAGGCGAAGGCCCAGCCGATCTTGAGGCCGGTGAGGATCGAGCCGAAGGCCGCGGGAATCAGTATCTTCGCCACATAGGGCAGCCCGCGCAGGCCGTAATTGCGGCCGACCATGTGCAACGTGTTGGACACGCTCTTGAAGCCGGAATGGGTGTTGAGCGCGACCGGCCACAGCACCGAATGGATCAGCACAAACACCAGACTGCCGTTGCCGAGACCGAACCAGATCAAAGCGAGCGGCAACAGCGCGATCGCCGGCAACGGATTGAACATCGCCGTGACCGTCTCGAGGAAATCGGTGCCGATACGGGTCGAGATCGCGAGCACGGTGAAGATCGCGGCCAGCACAATGCCGGCCGAATAGCCCATGAACAGCACTTTGAGCGAAGCCCAGGCGCGCATCGGGATGGTGCCGTCCTTCACACGCTCGAACATCGTGATGACGGTGTCGTGCAGCGTCGGAAACAACAGGGGATTGTCGAGGGCGAGGCCGTAGGCCTCCCAGATTGCCGCGAGGAACAGGATGATGACGGTCTTGCGGACAAAACCATCGTTCCACAACAGCTCGAGCACGCTCAGCTTGCGCTCGACTTCGGCTGCGCTGGCGACGACCGGCGCCTCACGTAGCAGGATCCTGGCTTCGCCCATGTAAGGCTCCCTCAATGCGCCGTTGCTTCGGAGGCGAACAGGAGATCGTGAATCTCCTTCTCGAGCCGGCCGGCACTGCCGTCGCCGTTGGAGACCTTGTCGACGTCGACCACCTCGGCCTTGACGCGGCCAGGATGCGGCGACAGCAGCAGGATGCGGTTGCCGATGCGGATCGCCTCCGCGATCGAATGGGTTACGAACAGCACGGTGAATTTGGTCTCGCTCCAGAGCTGGAGCAGCTCGTCCTGGCAGGTTCGCCGCGTCAGCGCGTCGAGCGCGGCGAACGGCTCGTCCATGAGCAGGATGTCCGGCTCCATCGCCATGCCGCGCGCGATCGCGACGCGCTGCTTCATGCCGCCGGACAGCGTGTGCGGATAAGCATCGACCACGCGTGTCAGGCCGACCTTCTCGATATAGGCCCGCGCCCGCGCTTCGGCGTCCTTCCGCGACAATTTTCGCGCGGTCAGCAGTGGAAACATCACGTTGGCCAGCACGCTCTTCCAGGGCAGCAGCTGGTCGAACTCCTGGAAGATCATCATGCGGTCGGCGCCGGGACCATGGATCTCGCGGTCGTTGATGGTCATGCGGCCTTCGCTCGGCGCCATGTAACCGCCGACGGCCTTGAGCAGGGTCGACTTGCCGCAGCCGGACGGCCCGAGCAGCACGAAGCGATCGGACCTGTCGACGGTGAAGCTCACCCTTTCGGTCGCGGTGACGACGGCGCTGGAGGTCTTGTAGCGCAGCGTCACGGAACTGACGTCGAGCAGCGCCATCAATTGCCCTTCAGATCGTGCGCGACGGGGAGATAGTAGTCGGTCCAGGCCTTGGGCTGAGTCTTCAGCGTACCGGTCTTGAACAGATGGGCGGCGAATTTCATCGTGCCCTGCGGCTCGAGATTCCACTCCATCATGCCGGGTTCCTTCAAGAGATCGAGCAGCTCGTCCACCGAGGTCTTGTCGCCGGTGATCTCCTTGTAGATCTCGACCGCCTGCCTGGTGTCGCTGCGGATCAGATCCTGCGCTTCCTTGGTCGCGTCGCGCACGGCCTGGATGATTTTCGGGTTGGCATCGGCGAATTTCGTGGTGGTGAAGAACTACGACTGGCTGAGCGGGCCGCCCATCACGTCAGGCGACGACAGCACGACATGCGCGCCCGGCACGTTCTTCAGCTCGAGGAAGGTGAACGGCGGAATTGAGAAATGGGTATGCACCTCGTGCTTGGCGTTGGACAGCGCCGCATAGGCGTCGGGATGACCGAGCTGCACCGTGTTGACGTCCAGCTTCGACCATTGGTCGGCACCAAAGGCTTCGGCAGCGGCAATCTGGAGCACGATCGCCTGGGTCGAGACTCTTACGGTCGGCACGGCGATCTTGTCGCCGGGGCCGAAATCCCTAATCGACTTGATGTTGGCGTCACGGCTGATCAGCGTCATCGGCTGCGCCGAGGTCGCGACGATGCCCTTGACGCCGCCGCGAGTGCGGTCCCACAGCAGCAACAGATTGCCGGTGCCGGTGTTGAGGATGTCGACGCCGCCCGCGAGCAGCGCATCGGTCTGCGCGCCGCCGCCGGAGAAGGTGACCCATTTGGTGGTGACACCCGCTACCCCGAGCTGGGCTGCGTGCTTCTCGATCAGCTTCTGCTTTTCCATGATGTGGCTCGGCATGTAGAAAATGCCGGGCTGACGCGACAACGATATCTCGGATTTTTGCTGCGCCTTCGCGGGCGAGGCCGCCAGCGCCGTGGCGGCGATCACGGCGACGGCCGTGAGGCCACACTGCAATTGCTTGATCATTGTTGTTCGTTTCCTCTGGCCGCCATTGACGAGCGATCTCACTGATGCACTAATGTATTAGTGTATCAAAGGCAAGGCCGGCCGGAGCCCTTCGCATGGAAACAGCCCACCCCGCGCCCCGCGCGGCCGCCCGCCCCGGCGCGCGGCTCGCCCGGGCCCGGCCGGCCGCCCCGCAAGTCTTCGCGCGGCGGCGCCACGCCCTTCTTGCGCGCGCACTGCCGCCGGGCTCGCCGCGGTCGCGCCCGGGTCTCGCCGCCCAATTCGGCGTCAGCTCGACGCCGATCCGCGACGCCTTGATGCGGCTGGAGGAAGAAGGGCTGGTCGACGTGTTTCCGCAGCACGCCACCGTCGTCAGCCGGGTCGACGTCGGTCGGGCCGAGCAGGCCCATTTCCTGCGCCAGGCGCTGGAGCTCGAAATCGTCCGCCTGCTCGCGCAGCAGCACGGCGAAGCCCTGGTCATACGCCTCGACCACACGATCGCGCTGCAGCAGCAATTCGCCAAGGCCGGAGACTTCCAGAGCTTCATTGCGGGCGACAATGATTTTCATGCGCTGCTTTATGCCGCGGCCGGCAAGCAGGAGCTCTGGACGCTGGTGCGCAGCCGCAGCGGACATATCGACCGGCTGCGCCGGCTGCATCTGCCCTCACCCGGCAAGGCCCAGAACATCGTCCGCCACCACAAGCTGATCACGCGCGCGATCGAGGCCGGCGACGCCGATGCTGCGCAACAGCATCTGCGCAAGCACCTGTCGGGCACGTTGAGCGAGCTCGACACGATCCGAAGCCACTATCCGGAATATTTGACCGACTAGGCCCTATGGCGTGCGGTTGTCGCGAGCGCTTGTGCACGTCACCGTGCATAAGTTTGGCGCAACCGAGTTCGCCTTTTGCGAGCAATCGTCGGATCGATGGCGAAGTGCTTGCAGGCCGGATGCAATCCGCGCAACAATTTCAGAATTGATGGTTTGATTTGCGGTCGCTGGGAAAACCCATCCAGCCCGGAGGATACCAGACGTGGCCAACATCCTGATCGTGGATGACGACCCGGCCGTGCAGATGACAATCCGGCTGCTCCTGGAGAGGGCCGGTCATCATGTCACCGTCGCCGGAGACGGCCGCAAGGGACTTGCGCTGTTCGAAGCCGGCCAGTTCGACCTTCTGTTTCTCGACATCTTCATGCCCGGCATGGACGGCCTGGAGACGATGCGCCACGTCCGGGCGCTGCAGCCGGCGATTCCGATCGTCGTCATTTCCGGCCGTTCGTCCGCGCCGGATGCCCATGCGGAGCCGGACTTTCTCAAGATGGCGACCAAGCTCGGCGCGGTGGCGAGCTTGCAGAAGCCGTTCCGGGCCGACGCGCTGCTCGCCGCCGTCGCCGGCTGCCTGGACGCGGCGCGGACGGCGTCGGCGAGGAATCCGGATGTCAGCACCGGCCGCCGATGACAAGAACCTTCATTCTGTTCCAACCGAGCACGGGCGCGGCCATTCAGGAAGCGGTGCAAATTTCGCCATGACCCTCGCTACGCGGCTCGCGATCGCGATGATCCTGCTGGTGGCGGTCACCGTGGCCGCGGTCGGCTGGCTCGGCTATCGCAACATCACCCAGGCCGTGATTCCGCGGGTCCTGGAACGGATCGAAGCCCAGTCGAGCCTGCTGGCCACCCATCTTGAATCTTATGTGGCCGGCGCTCGTGGCGATCTGCTCGGTTATCGCTCCGCCGCTGCCATCAATGGCATGATCCGCGCTCATATCGGTGGAGGCATCGACGCTGTCGACGGCGTTTCGGAGCAAACCTGGCGCGAGCGCATCGCCACGCGGTTCGCAGCCGAGATCGACGCGAAGCCGAGCTACGGGCAATTTCGAATCATCGGCCTTGACGACGACCAGCGCGAACTGGTCCGCGTCGATCGCGCCGGCCCGAACGGAGCAGCACGGATTGTCCCCAACGACGAACTGGAACGCAAGAGCGACCGAACCTACTTCCAGGAGACGATTCGATTGGCGCCGGGCGACATCTATGTTTCGCCCATCGATCTCGCCACCCGGCAGGGAGGAACCACGGACCCTCACATTCCCACGATGCGCGTCGCGACGCCGCTGTTCACGCCTGATGGCAAGCTGTTCGGCATCGTCATCGCCAATATCGACATGCGTCCCGCGCTCGACCGCATCCGCTCGACCGCGAGCGCAGGGGGAGAGATCTATGTCGTGAACTCGCGTGGCGACTATCTCGTCCATCCCGATCGCACGCGGGAATTCGGTGCATTGCATGGCAACGGCAACGATTGGCGTCGTGACTTTCCTTTCTTTGCAGCCCGGGCCGGCCTGCCGCAAGGTTCCACGCAGCTTACGAGCGACCAAGCGGGTCGGCCGAGTGGAGCGGCGATCGCACCGGCGCTGCTGGCCGGCAAGGAGTGGTTGGCTATCATCGAGACGGCCCCACCGTCGGTGTTCAGCCGCGTTCCGGCGGCCATTCAAAAAACCTCCTCGCTGGTCGGCCTGCTTGCTGTCCTTGCCGCAGCTTTGCTTGCGGTGCTGCTGGCGCGCTCATTGACATGGCCGATCGGGCGCCTGACTGCGGCGGTGGAGGCGATCGGCAGCGGACGGCACGCCGAGATTCCCGTCGATGCGAGCGGAGAGACGGGTGTGCTGGCGCGGGCCTTCGCTCAAATGGTCGAGGAAACGAGAGCGAAGACGGCCGCTCTCGAACGCGAGATCGAGGAGCATCGCCGCACCGAGGCCGCGCGAAGCCATCATGAAGCGCGCGAGCGCTTGTTCAGCGCCGCCGTCGAATCCTCCGACGACGCGATCGTGATGCAATCGCTCGACGCCATCATCACCGGCTGGAATGCCGCCGCCGAGCGCCTCTACGGCTACTCGGCGAATGAGGCGATTGGGAAATCCACCGCGATCATCGTCCCACCCGACCGACGCGAGCAAGGCAAGGACTATTTACGGCGGATCGCCGGAGGTGAACCGATCGAACGCTTCGAGACGGTGCGCCTGCGCAAGGATGGCACGCCGGTCGAGATCTCACTCAGCCTGTCGCCGATCAGGGGCCCATCGGGCGAGATCATCGGCGCCTCCGGCACCGCGCGCAGCCTGACCGAGGCGCGGCGGGCAGAGCGGGCGTTGCAGCAGCAGCTGGAGGAACGGCGACAGCTCTTCGACACCTCGCAGGATCTGATCATGGTGATGGACGCGCGCGGCCACATCGCGCAGATCAGTCCGAGCAGCGAGGCCATTCTCGGCTACCGGCCGGAGCAGATGATCGGCCGGAGCGGCGCCGATTTCATTCATCCGAGCCATCTCGACCGGTCCCGCGACGAGATGCGCGCGCTGCGGCGCGGCGAACGTCTCAAGCTCGCCGACACCCGCTGCTTCCACAAGAATGGCCACGAGGTCTGGCTGTCCTGGCTCGGCAGCTGGTCCGCCCAGGCCAAGCGCTACTTCTTCGTCGGGCGCGACATGACGGAGGCGAGGCTTGCACAGGAGTCCTTGCGGGAGAGCGAGCAACTTGCGCGCAACATCATCGAGACCTCGCTCGACGCGTTCACCCAGACAGACCACACCGGTGCCATCCTGAGCTGGAACTCGCAGGCCGAGAAGCTCTTCGGATGGACGCGTGAGGAGGCGATCGGCAAGAATGCGATTGAACTTTTTATCGCCCCCAGTGAGCGCGAAAGCGTCACGGCCAGACTGAAGCTCTTTCTCGACTCTGACCAACAATCGCCAGCCAATCCACGGCGCGAAGTTTTGGTGCGGCGGCGCGACGGCAAGGAATTTAAGGCCGAGCTCAGCGTCACGGCGCTCCGGCGACGCGAAGGTATCCTCTTGAATTCGTTCTACCGCGACCTGACCGACAAGATCGCGGCCGACGAGCGCATCCGCCATGCCGAGAAGATGGAGGCGGTCGGCCAGCTCACCGGCGGCGTGGCGCACGACTTCAACAACATCCTCACCGTCATCACCGGAACGATCGAGATCCTGGCCGACGCGGTGGCCGGGGAGCCGGAGCTCGCGGCGATCACGAAGATGATCGACGAGGCCGCCGGGCGTGGCGCCGAGCTGACTCAGCACCTGCTGGCGTTTGCGCGCAAGCAGCCGCTCCAGCCGCGCGAAATCGACGTCAACGCGCTGATCATCGACACCGCGAAACTGTTGCGGCCGACGCTGGGCGAGCAGATCCATATCGAATCGGTGTTCGAGGACGAGAACTGCGTCGCGACCGTCGATCCAAGCCAGCTCACCACCGCGATCCTCAACCTCGCACTCAATGCCCGCGACGCCATGCCCGGCGGCGGCAAGCTGATCGTGGAGACGGGCGCGGCCTATCTCGACGAGGCCTATGCCAGCGTCAACGACGTCCCGCCGGGACACTACGTGCTGATCGCCGTGAGCGACACCGGCAGCGGAATTCCCGCCAACATGTTGGCCAGGGTGTTCGACCCCTTCTTCACCTCGAAGGGACCGGGCAAGGGCACCGGACTCGGGCTTTCGATGGTCTACGGCTTCATCAAGCAGTCCGCGGGCCATATCAAGATCTACAGCGAGGAAGGCCACGGCACCACGATCAAGATGTACCTGCCGCCCGGCAAGACGCCGACGGTGGTCGGCGAGGGCGTGACGCCGGCGACCATCGAGGGCGGACACGAGACGATCCTGGTGGTCGAGGACGACCGGCTGGTGCGCGACTACGTGCTGGCGCAGCTGCATTCGCTCGGTTACGTCACCTTGCAGGCTGCGAACGCCGCGGAGGCGCTCGCCATCGTCGCCGCCGGAAAACCGTTCGACCTCCTGTTCACCGACGTCATCATGCCCGGCAAGATGAACGGACGGCAGCTCGCCGACGAACTGCAGAGAACGCGTCCAGATCTCAAGGTGCTCTACACGTCCGGCTATACCGAGAACGCGATCATCCATCACGGCCGGCTGGATTCGGGCGTTCTGCTGCTGGCGAAGCCCTATCGTAAATCGGATCTGGCACGGACCATCCGCAAGGCGCTGAGCAGTTGATGGTGCGTCGGGCTGGGTGAGAACCCGTAGCCCGGGTGAGGGAAGCGATACCCGGGAACACTACGAGCCAAGTCCCGGATGTCGCTTCGCTCATCCGGGCTACGAAATGTCACCCACGGAATTTACGACGCGCGCTGCGCCGCGGTCATCACGATCCGGATCAGATCGGCGGCATTGCGCGCACCGAGCTTCTTCATGATGTTGGCGCGGTGGTCCTCGATGGTGCGCGGGCTGATGCCGAGCGTGCGGCCGGCCTCCTTGTTGGAGGCGCCGGCGGCAAACTGCTCGAGCACCTCGCGCTCCCTGCGCGTCAACGGCTCGCGCCCGGGGAAATGCAGCGAGCCGAACTTCGGCGCCGCGTTCTCCGACTGCCTGCGTGCATAAGCACCGATCGCCTCGTCCAGCCGGCCGACGATCTCGCTGCCGCGGAACGGCTTCTCGATGAAGTCGAGCGCGCCGCTCTTGATGGCCCCTACCGCCATCGCGATATCGCCCTGTCCGGAGATCATGAAGATCGGTGCCGGATAGTCCTCGCCGTGCAGCTCATTGAGAATATCGAGGCCCGACTTGCCGGGAATGTGCACGTCGAGCAGGACCGCTGCAGGTGTGCGGTTTCGCGCGACGGAGAGCAATGCTGCGCCGTCCGCAAAACAGATCACCTCATAGCCCGCCGCCTTCAACACCATCGACAAGGTGTCGCGAACGGCAGCGTCGTCGTCGACCACGAAGATTTCACCGCGAGAGCTTTGTTCGGCCATGTGCCACACATCCGGTTGGCATGAAGGATTCGCGTCCGCCCCAACCGTTATGGCGTTCGGCGCGGATTCGGCCCACCGTATTTGTACGGGACATGGACTTAACGCACAAGTAGCGGCAGGGCGCCTAATTGCGGAGGACGGAGAATATCCATGCTAAATTTGGCCGCTACGCCGCCTCTCGTCGCAATGCCCGAAGTCGATAGCCGTGAGCTGATTGCGGCTGACCTTCGCAAGCTGATCTCGCAGATCGAGACCAGCATGGGCCGGACGGCCACAACCATGGATCAAGAACACGGGAGCGGTCCGGAAGGTTCCGCCGACGTCTTCGTACTCGACGATGTCACACTCCGGTATGCCACGGCGATCGCCGCTCTCGACGCCTGCCGGGCCGGCCTTGGTCACGCCCTGGGAATGCCCGTCGGGAGCCGGCCGCACGGTGTAAATCGCGATCGCCGCGACGCGGCGACCGCATTGTTTCATCGCATGACGGGCCGAGGCTCAGGCGCGGTGCCGCTCCACGATCGCGTCGGTGGCGACGCCACCCCAGGTGTGGATCGCCGGCAGGCCCATCGCGGTCTTGCCGAGATTGGCGAGGCTGATGCGCAAAGCGGCCAGATCCAGCGGCTTGGGCAGGCTCTGGAGCTCGATCCCGACGGAACGGGCGAAGCTGCGGGCGGCGCTGCGGCGCTTGCCGTCCATGCCGCTGACGACGATCACGGCACCGCCAAATTTCGCCTTGGCCATTTCGCCCAGCACGTCGATGCCGTCGCCATCCTCCAGCACGAGATCAAGTGTCACGCAATCGAAGCGCGCAGTGCGGAGTTTTTCGATCGCTTCGGCCACGGACGGCGCCACGGTGACTTCGTGGCCGGCCTGCTTGGCCGCGACCGTGATCAGGCTGCGCTGCGTGGCGTCGTCGTCGACCACCAGAAGCTGAAGCGCGCGTCGCTCGGCGCTGTGGGGCAGGTTTGACGGGAGAGGTGAGAAAGAGCTTCTGGGCATTACGGTATCCTGAGATTGAGACCGGCAATGGATACACGGTTCGCGCTTAGGCGACGTAAAGCCGCGACGGCAAATTCAGTCGGATGTTTCAGCAAATGTGAACCAACATCGCGGAAAACGGCGACGAGACGCACGTGAAGATCACGCCGCCTCGTCGCGGCCCCCGGCCGCGCCGCGCTTCTTCCGGTTCTTGCCACGCAGGAATTGGATGTCCATTTCGACGCCGTTGACGCGCACCAGTTCGCAGCGGCGGTAGGCGAGGCCGGTGGACGACAGCAGCAGGAAGAACTCTTTGAGGTTCAGGCCCTGAATCGAGCCTTCCACCGTCAGGATGGCGTCGGTGTCGGAGATCGCGTTGAGCTTGCAGTCGCGGCGCCAGGTGCCGTCGATGGCCATGATGCAGACATCATAGCCGCGACTGAACGTCACGCGTTCCGCGCCCTTGCCATCCTCGGCCATGCCTATCGTCCTGCCATGACCGCTACGCGCGGCGCTGCGCCGGCAAGAGCCGGCTTGGCGGCCGCGGCACGCGCGTCGTTCGGCTTGTAGAGACCGCGCCGCTCCGGAATCGGCCTGAACGTATCGGTCAGTCCGACCACCGTTTCGGCCGCGCCCAGCACCAGGAAACCGTCTCCCTCGATCTGGCGAGCCAGGCGGTTGAAGATGTTGATCTTGGTGTCCTGGTCGAAATAGATCAGCACGTTGCGGCAGAAGATGACGTCGAAGGTGCCGAGCTGAGCGAAATCGTGCAGCAGATTGAGCTGCCGGTGCTGGATCATCGCCCGCAGCTCGGGATTGATCTGCCAGGTCTCGCCGGTCTGCTTGAAATATTTCATCAGCATCTGGATCGGCAGGCCGCGCTGCACTTCGAACTGGCTGTAGATGCCGGCCTTGGCCTTCTCGAGCACCTCCTGCGACAGGTCGGTGGCGATGATCTCGACGCGCCAGCCGGTCAGGGCCGCACCCATCTCCTTCAGGCTCATCGCCAGCGAATAGGGCTCCTGCCCGGTCGAGCCGGCGGCGCACCAGATGCGCACGCTGCGGCGGCCGGCGCGGGCCTTGATGATCTCCGGCATGATGGTGTCGCGGAAATGATCGAACGGGACCTTGTCGCGAAAGAAGAAGGTCTCGTTGGTGGTCATCGCCTCGACCACGCTGGTGACGAGCGCGCCCGAGCCAGCGCCTTGCAGCTTCTGCACGAGCTCGCCGATACCGGAGATCCCAGCCTTGCGCGCCAGCGGCAACAGCCGGCTTTCAATCAGATATTGCTTGTCTGCGGACAGATCGAGCCCGGAATGATCCCTCAGGAACTTACGCAGATACTCATATTCGGTCGGGGTCACGGATGGGCCTCTCGGAAGCTGTACTGGGAACACTCTGGCCGGAACACTCCGCCAGACACTCAGACCATGGCTTGTCCGACCGGGATCAAGCCGACTTCAGCAAATTTGTCGGCGATGATGTCCTTGTCGAAGGGCTTCATGATGTACTCGTTGGCGCCGCCGCTGAGCGCCTGAGCGATATGAGCCACGTTGTTTTCAGTGGTGCAGAACACGACCTTGGGCTGGTCGCCGCCCGGCAGGCGGCGCATGTGGCCCATGAACTCGAAGCCGTCCATCACCGGCATATTCCAGTCCAGCAGCACCGCGTCGGGCAGCTTGTGCTGACAGACCTCGAGCGCCTTGGAGCCGTCCTCGGCCTCCGTGACTTCGAATTCCAGGCCTTCCAGGATCCGGCGTGCGATCTTGCGCACGACGCTGGAATCATCGACCACCAAACACGTCTTCATCTTGGTTCTCCGGCTTCGATGTTTTCGGGGCTCACGCAGCCATTTGCACTTCGGTTTTGAGCTCGAGGACGCGGTCGACGTCGAGGACGACCATGAGCTGGCCGTCGAGACGGTGGACACCGCCGGCGAGCTTGGCCATGCGGGGGTCGAGATTGACGGGGTTTTCTTCCATGCCGTCCTCGGCGAG
>NZ_JBVVPN010000008.1:195135-228915 GCF_055811035.1 Bradyrhizobium sp. MI1.10 | reverse complement strand
GACGTGGTCGAGCTCATCAGCCAGATCGCGGGCCAGACCAATCTTCTGGCGCTCAATGCAACGATCGAGGCGGCGCGGGGCGGCGCCGCGGGGGGCGCGGTGGGGGGGGGGGGGGCCGCCGGCCCCGGCCGGGGCGCGCCCGCGCCGGCGGGGGGGGGGCCGCCCCCCCCCCCCACGCCCTTGCGCGACAACGCCATCACGTCCTGCACGCCGTTCAGATACTCGGCCCACGCCGTGCTCCATTGCCCATAGAGCGAGCGCTCCTCGGCGGAGGTGATCAGCGGCTCGTAGACCTTGCGGGTCTGGTCGATGCGCGCGCGCAGCGAGGCCAAGCGCTTCTCGGCGGCGTCCTTGCCCTCGACGCTGTCCTGCATCAGATGCAGACGGAGCGCCACGCGCAGCTCGTTGATGTCGGCGCGAAGCGAGCCAAGCGCGCGCACGCTGGGCAGCCAGCTCTCCGCAATCTCGACCGTATGGGAATTGATGTTCTGCATGGTGCCGATCGCCGTCACGCCGACACCGGCGAGCGAAAGAACGAGGACCGACAGCACGGCCAGAAGCTTGAAGACGATCGACAATTTCGACATCACGACAAATCCCGATGTTACCTGACAACGCGCAAATCATTTGCGCCGTGATCGCCACGACGGTGGCGAGACGGATGTCAGTTCAACAATGCTGGCTGGTTCTTATCCCGTGAGATTGCACACATAGTCGCAAGCAGGCGTTAACAGGGACCTACGTAAAATTACGGGACACTTCCGACAGTCGCTATTTCTCATGCAACCATTTGTTGCAGCTCGCAGCCACCTCATGCTGCCACGCGCAGCGTGTCCGCTTGCGCCGCAACATGCGACCAACGCGGCAGCGGCTGTCACGCCACCCGTACCGATTCCAGGAAGCGCGCGACCTCGCTCTTCAGCCGGTTGCTCTCCTGCGAAAGGGATTGCGCAGCCGAATGCACCTGCGCCGAGGCAGCCCCGGTTTCGCCTGCGCCGCGCTGGACGTGGCCGATATTCGCTGAGACTTCGGAGGTGCCATTCGCGGCGTGCTGGATGTTGCGGGAGATCTCCTGCGTGGCGGCGCCCTGCTCCTCGACCGCGGCCGCGATGGTCGACGAGATCTCCGACATCCGCGCGATGGTGTCGCCGATCTCCTTGATCGCCCCGGCTGAGTCTTGCGTTGCGGTCTGGATCGCACCGATGTGCTGGCTGATCTCGCCGGTCGCTTTCGCAGTCTGCTCGGCGAGCGCCTTGACTTCAGTCGCGACCACGGCAAAACCCTTGCCGGCCTCGCCCGCTCGCGCCGCTTCGATCGTCGCGTTGAGCGCCAGCAGATTGGTCTGGCTGGCGATGGTGTTGATCAGCTCGACCACGTCGCCAATGCGGGAAGCGGCCTTGGTCAGCTCGGCGACGCGCGCATTGGTGCGCTGGGCCTGCTCGACGGCGACATCGGCGACACGCGCCGATTCCTGCACCTGACGGCTGATCTCGGAGATCGAGGAGGTCATTTCCTCGCTCGCTGAAGACACCGACTGCACGTTCGCGGAGGCCTCTTCGGAGGCGGCCGCCACGACGGTGGCAAGCCCGTTGCCGCGCTCGGCGGCCTGCGTCAGCGTGTTCGAAGACGCCTCGAGCTCGGTTGCAGCCGATGAAACAGTATCGATGATCTCGCCGACCGCGCCTTCGAAATTATCGGCGAGCCGGTGCATGTCGGCCTTACGCTGCTGGCGCCCGCGCGCCTCGGCATCGATCTGCTCGACGCGCAGCCGCTCGGCCTCCACCATGTTGGTCCTGAACACCTCGACGGCACCGGCCATCTCGCCGATCTCGTCCCTGCGCCCGATGCCGGGAACGGAAATCGAAAGCTCGCCGCGCGCAAGCCGCGTCATCGCACCGACCATGCCGGCAAGCGACTTCGAGATCGAACGCCCCAGAAGGAAGCCGACTGCGGCGAGCACTACGACGGTGACGCCGAAGGCGACCATCATCCATATGCGCACGGCATCGCGGGTCGCGGCTTCCCCAAATTCGGCCTGCTTGTACAGGCCTTCAACTGTATTGCGTACCTCGACCATACCCGGCTCGAGCTCGCGGAAGGTCTTCATCATGCTGGCGTCAAGGGCGGCGCTCTGCCGTGCAGTGTCGGCCCACGCCGCGAACTCGGACTGGTATTTCTGCAGCTTGGCCGTGATGTCGTTCATCACCGCCGTAGGGACCGCGACAACCTCTATCGCCTTGGAGAATTCAACTGCGGCCTTCTTCATCTCGGCGATGTATTTTGGGTCGCGCCGCAGCATGAAATCCTTCTCATGCCGGCGCATCATCAGCATCCAGCTCGTGGACCTGGGATCGTCGATCTCCTTGAGCTTGGCCTCAATGTCGTGCACGGCGGCGCGGAGCGAGCCGGAGAGGCCCAGCGTCTCGTTCAGGCCGAGCCGGGTCTCCGCGGCCACCAATGCGCCGAAGTCCGACGCGTATCGCTTGAAGCCGTCATGCGCCTGCTTCATCCGGTCGGACAGCGCGCCCATGCCGCCGGCCGCAACCAGCCGCTCGATCTCCTCGAAGTCGCGGTTGATCGGGCCGATCAATTCGGCATGGGCCTTGGCGTAGCTTTCGTTGCGGCGCTGCTGGAAGTTCTTCTCGTCCCGGCGAGCCTCCAGCATCTCGATCGAGAGCTGCTTGTCGATGTCGGCGATCGCACGAGCCCGGTTGGCAATCTCGCGAGAGGCGTCCTGGGAGAGACTGCCGATCTCGTAGATCGCGCCGAAGGCGACGAGGCCCAACAATCCGAACAGTCCGATCGCCATGACCTTGTGGGCGAGGCGAATGGAAGGGCCGCTCATGAGTGTGCTCCAATACGTCGATACGCAATACGTGAGGGCGACTCAGCGCCCGGAATATTGCGGGGATCATGACTGCATCGGTTTTCCGGAAAGTTAACCCTGCGCGGTCTTCGTCGCGGCGCCGCAATATGCACGCGCGCAAACGCCGCGCTTCTACGCGCGGCGGTTGCAGTTCTCTCAGAGATATGCGCCCGTCAGGCCGCGCGCACGGTGTCGAGGAATTTTCCGACCTCGAGCTTGAGGCGGTTGCTGTCGCCCGACAGCGACTGCGCGGCTGCCAGCACCTGCGACGATGCCGAGCCGGTTTCGCCCGCGCCGCGCTGCACGTCGGTGATGTTGGACGAGACCCGATGGGTGCCTTCCGCCGCCTGCTGCACGTTGCGGGAGATCTCCTGCGTCGCCGCGCCCTGCTCCTCGACGGCCGCAGCGATCGTGGACGATATCTCGGACAGCTTTTCAATGGTGTTGCTGATGGCGCTGATGGCGGCGACCGAGTCCTGCGTCGCGGCCTGAATGCCCGAAATCTGCTGGCCGATTTCGCCGGTCGCCTTTGCGGTCTGCTCCGCGAGCGCCTTCACTTCGGAAGCCACCACGGCAAAGCCACGACCGGCTTCGCCCGCGCGTGCCGCCTCGATGGTGGCATTGAGCGCCAGCAGATTGGTCTGGCCGGCGATGGTGTTGATCAGCTCGACCACGTCGCCAATGCGAGCCGCCGCCTTGGACAATTCGCCGACACGGTCCGTTGTGGTGCGGGCCTGGGTCACCGCCTCGCTCGCGACCCGCGCCGATTCCTGCACCTGGCGGCTGATCTCGGTGATCGAGGACGACAGCTCTTCGGTCGCAGACGCCACCGATTGCACGTTGGTCGAGGCTTCCTCCGAGGCTGCTGCAACCACGGTCGTGAGCTGTTGCGTGCGCTCGGCGGTCGAGGTCAGCGTCGTGGCCGACGCTTCGAGTTCGGTCGAGGCCGACGACACCGTGCCGACAATCTCGCCGACGGCGCCTTCGAAACTGTCGGCAAGCCTGCGCATCTCGGCCTTGCGCTGCTCGGCCGCCATCTGGTCCTGCCGCATCTTGGCTTCCGCTTCCTCGCGCGCCTTCTGCTCGGATACGGTCTTGAATTTTTCGACGGCACCGGCAACGCCGCCGACCTCGTCCTTGCGGCCGAGGCCCGGCAGCACCACAGCGAAGTCGCCGCCCGCGAGCTTCTCCATCGCGACAGTCAGGGCGCGCATCGGACGGGCAATGCTGAAGATCGAGAAGACGCACGCGCCGATCAGGACCAGCGCGACCAGCACGCCTGCGACGAATGACGTCCGCGCAACGGACGCAGCCTCTGTTTCCGCCGCCGTGCGCGCCTCTGCACTCTTATGCTTGGCGAAGTTCGTGATCTCGTCGGCCAGTTCCGATATTTCCGCGTTGGTCGGCATCAGCATCTCCTTGCGGATGCGGATGATTTCAGCGGTCAGCTTTGCCAATTGCGTCGCCGCTTCGCCGTCCTTCCTCGACTCGAGCGCGAGCTCCTGCTTACGGATCGCCTCGATCTGCTGCTCGCCTTTCTGGAAATTGCCAATCAACACGGTCAGGCGGTCGATACGTTTGTGGTTCTCCGGCGATTGCGAGAGCCCTGCCATTTCACCGGAAAACTTAAGGGCAGCCGTCTGGCGGTCGTTGAAATAGCTGGCGGCCTTCTGCAACTCGGCAGGCGAGGACGAGGTCAGGATGTCGCGAATGCCGATCTGCATGCCCCGCACCGACGCCTTCGCTTCTGCGGCGTTTTGCGCGATCGCCTGCTGTCCCGATGCGCTATTGTTGAGCTTCTGGACCTCGGCACTTCCGCTCATCTGGAGGAGGATCATCAGCGCAACGAGCGCGAGGGTCAGCGCCGAGGTGATGGCGAGTTTGGTGGCAATTCGCAGATTCTGAATGAACATCATCGAAAACATCCCCGGGATACGCATTGTCGCGGCGAAGCGCGCGAACAGCCTTGGAGGCTAGTCTGCGAGCTTTCCATTAACGTTAAGCGCGAGGCGATGCCGCTTGAGTAAAAATACTGAATATGTCGCTCAATTGCCGGATTATCGCAACCATCCCGCGCAATCGGAACACGCCTCGCGAATTTGCCGCGTCACGTGCGTTAACGTCAATCCCAGTGCGCGGGCGCGTCGTCGCTCAGCAGACGAACCCGATCTCGCGTTCCGCTTGCGCTGCGCGATGCCGCGTCACGCTGCGCGCACGGTATCGAGGAAGTTGCCGACTTCGAGCTTGAGACGGTTGCTGTCGCCAGAGAGCGACTGGGCCGCCGCCAGCACCTGCGACGACGCCGAGCCGGTCTCGCTCGCCCCGCGCTGCACGTCGGTGATGTTGGCCGAGACCTGATGGGTGCCTTCCGCCGCCTGCTGCACGTTGCGGGAGATTTCCTGTGTCGCCGCGCCCTGCTCTTCCACGGCCGCCGCGATCGTGGAGGAAATCTCCGAGAGCTTCTCGATAGTGCCGCTGATGTCCTTGATTGCGCCGACCGAATGCTCGGTCGCGGTCTGGATGCTGGCGATCTGCTGCCCGATCTCACCGGTGGCTTTCGCGGTCTGTTCGGCGAGTGCCTTGACCTCGGAGGCGACAACCGCAAAGCCGCGACCCGCTTCGCCGGCGCGCGCGGCCTCGATGGTCGCGTTGAGCGCCAGGAGATTGGTCTGACCTGCGATCGTGCTGATCAGCTCGACCACGGCGCCGATCCGCGTCGCCGCCTTGGACAATTCGCCGACACGCTCGGTGGTGACACGCGCCTGGCCGACAGCTTCGTGGGCCACGCGGGCCGATTCCTGCACCTGCCTGCTGATCTCGGTGATAGAGGACGACAGCTCCTCGGTCGCCGACGCCACCGCCTGTACGTTGGCGGACGCCTCCTCGGAGGCCGCAGCAACCATGGTCGTGAGCTGCTGCCCACGCTCCGCAGTCGATGTGAGCGTCGACGCCGAGGCTTCCAGCTCGGTCGCTGCCGAGGACACGGTGTCGACGATCTCCCCGATCGCGGCTTCGAAGCCGTCGGCCAGCTTCCGCATTTCCACCTTGCGCTGCTCGGCTGCCCGCTTCTCGGCCGCAGCGTGATCGCCGCGCATGCGTTCGACTTCGAGGCCGTTTTGCTTGAAGACTTCAACGGTCCGTGCCATCTCGCCGACCTCGTCACCTCGGCGGGTGCCTGGTACGACCGTCGTGAAGTCGCCATTGGCGAGCCCACCCATCGCAACCGAAATGGCTGAAAGCGGCTTGAGGATCCGGCCAAAGGTGATCCAGAAACTGAGGCCAGCGAGCATCACCGAGGCGCAGAGCAACACGACCGTGAAAGCGAAATTACGAGTGCTGACTTCTGCCTGCATCGTGGCTTCGCGGTCAGCGGCCGCGCCAATGGCTTCACCGAGCTTCAGCACCGCATTGATGCCGGCAGTGGCCCGCGTGAAGTACTCGGGTCCCGTGATCTTGTAGTCCCCGGCTTCGCCACCGGCGAGCACAAGCGCCCGCGTTTCACCGTAGAGTCCAAAATAGGACTTCTCGACCTCCGTCATCGCCTCGCCGATCTGCAGGGCGAGGTCCGAGCGCAGCCGCACCGGCAATACGGTGTCCCATGCGAGCTCGACCTTGGCCCGCAGCGCCGAAAGGCGCTCATAGCCCTCCATCCCGAGCTTCGCACGCGCACCGACGACACCGGCCAGCAGGGCCCGCTCCCTTCCGGCATTCTCGGCCATCTGAGCTGTCAGATGTCGCAAGCCGATGAGCTGCGCCAGCCTTGCCACGGGCGGGCTGGTGAGAGTTTCGAGCGTCAGCCGCAAGCGGTTGCTCGCGACGTCGATCACCTCCGTAATCGTTGGCGCGAAGCCATCGACGAGGTCAGGTTCGCGTTCGACGCGCGGGCGCGACATTCCCACGTCGGCCTTCTCACGCAAGAGACGCAGCGCCTCGAATTTCGTCGCTGCGTCCGCAATCTGTCTTTGCCCCGCCGCCATTTCGGGAATCGCGCTGATATCGAGGATGGCTTGCCGAAAGGCCTCGTCGGCCGTCGCGCGCGCCTTTGCGATTTCGGCACGGCGCTCGGGGCTGACGACATCAGGAGACTTCAGCACGGCGTTGGTCAGCCCGCGTTCAATCGCCCAATGTCCTGCGCTGCGCAGCAGCAGCTGGGCAACTGCATTGACCTTCAGGAATGCCCCGGACTCTCGCCTCTTGAGGATGGCCTCATAGGCGATGAATCCGGCCGAGGCCAACCCCAGCAAGACCAGGGCAGAGATGATGATCGGCAAGATCGTGCCGATCCGAACATGTCCGAGCCGACTCCACGCGCTGGCGGCCTGAGTTCGGGCCTGATGATGTGCAGGGCTCAACATGGTACGTTTTCCCCGAAGGAAACACGCAGCCAAGTCCTTGCCGGCTGCATGGACGTTGATCGCCCTTGCCGGAGAATCTAGTCCTCGTGTTTTCGCATTCTGGTTAACGGGAGGGTTCGGAGAAATACTGAGATTTCAGCCCAAATAGTTGAAATCGAAGGGGTAATTTCGCGAGCAAGTTGTAAATTTCAGCTTGAGGTCGCCGCTGTTTGTTTTTGCAGCCGACGTTCGCCGAAGGCGTGCGCGAGACGTTCGCGGCGACGATCGGGTGCAAAAACGCCCGCCTAAGGAGGCAGGGCGTCTTCCGAACTGTCCGGAACGAGGTTCTTAGGCGGCGCGCACGGTGTCGAGGAATTTGCCGACCTCGAACTTGAGGCGGTTGCTGTCGCCCGACAGCGACTGTGCCGCTGCCAGCACCTGCGAGGATGCCGAGCCGGTTTCGCCCGCGCCGCGCTGCACGTCGGTGATGTTAGACGAGACCTGATGGGTGCCTTCCGCCGCCTGCTGCACGTTGCGGGAGATCTCCTGCGTCGCCGCGCCCTGCTCCTCGACGGCCGCAGCGATCGTAGACGATATCTCGGACAGCTTTTCGATGGTGTTGCTGATGGCGCTGATGGCGGCGACCGAGTCCTGCGTCGCCGCCTGGATGCCCGAAATCTGCTGGCCGATTTCGCCGGTCGCCTTTGCGGTCTGCTCGGCCAGCGCCTTCACTTCGGAAGCCACCACGGCAAAGCCACGACCGGCTTCGCCCGCGCGCGCGGCCTCGATGGTGGCATTGAGCGCCAGCAGATTGGTCTGGCCGGCGATGGTGTTGATCAGCTCGACCACGTCGCCAATGCGAGCCGCCGCCTTGGACAATTCGCCGACACGGTCCGTTGTGGTGCGGGCCTGGGTAACCGCCTCGCTCGCGACCCGCGCCGATTCCTGCACCTGTCGGCTGATCTCGGTGATCGAGGACGACAGCTCCTCCGTGGCCGACGCCACCGACTGCACGTTGGTCGACGCCTCCTCCGAGGCCGCAGCAACCACTATCGTCAGTTCCTGTGCCCGCTCCGCCGTCGAGGTCAGCGTCGAGGCCGACGCTTCGAGCTCCGTCGCGGCCGAGGAGACGGTGTCGACAATCTCCCCGACGGCAGCTTCGAAGCCGTTCGCGAGCTTGTGCATCTCTGCCTTGCGTTGCGCGGCTGCGACCTGGTCCTGCCTGATCTTGGCCTCGGCATCCTCGCGCGCCTTTTGCTCGGATACGATCTTAAATTTCTCGACGGACGCGGCGACGCCGCCAACCTCGTCCTTGCGGCCGAGGCCCGGCAGCACCACGGAGAAGTCACCGCCCGCGAGCTTGTCCATGGCAACCGTGAGCGCGCGGATCGGCCGCGCGATGGTCAGGAAGGACATTAGCCATGAACCCACGAGGACGAGCACGGCGCACGCACCGACCACCATGCCGAGACGCTCGCTCGCGGCCATCTCCTGGGTCGCGGCAGCGATTTCTTCCTCGCCTTTGTGCTTGGCGAAATCGGCGATCTCGCTGGTCAAATTATCCAGTTGCGTCGCAAGCGGCAGCGTCACCTCACGGATCTGGCGCGCGCCTTCCTCGGAAATCTTGGCCGCGCGCGCGGGGTCCGTGGCCGCAACGGCAATGGCCTCGCTGCGAAAAGAGGCGTTCTGCTGTGCGCCCTTCAGGTAATCGGCGGACGTAGACCTGAGCTTCTCCATCCGCGCGCGATTTTCCGGGGAGTGCGTCAATCTGAGCATGGAATCGATGACGCCGTTCAGCGCTTTCGACCGCTCCAGCAGAGTCTCGCTCGCCTTTTGCAAGTCACCCTGATTGTTGGCGAGACGCATGTCGCGTACAGCGAGCTGCATGCCACGTATTCCAAGCTTGGCTTCGGTGGCCTCGCGCACCAATTCCTGCTGCGCAATTGCTGCTTGGTTGGAATGACGCACGGTGTTGTTGCCGATGACCTGGCTCGCGATCATGGCGCCGACGAGAATAACGCCGAACACCGAAGCGAGCGCGAGCTTGGTACCAATTTGTAGATTCTGGATGAGTCTCGACATGAGGGCGTTTCCCGGGATGCGCGGCCAAGTCATTGTCGGCCGCCCTCGGCGTTGATCGCCCTTGCCTAAAAACTGAGCTTCAGGTGTGGTGATCCGGTTAACGGCCGCCCCCGGACAAATACCGGCTTCGCCGGGAAATCCCTTGAAAAATGGCACGGTCCGCGCGCTTAACAGGTTAACCACACGCGGCGGTAGGATGCCCGATTTTTAGCCAGTGCGACCAAGGGCTTTCTGGCTCTCGCCGATCAGGCTGATCCGGAACACCGGCTCCTTGTTCTCGTCGAGCAGCTCCATGCGCCATTCGGCGTCCTGTTTCAGGCCGCGTGAGATGCCGCCGAGCAAATTGGCACAGACTTCGGTCATCTCGGTCCAGGCCGCGGCGCGGTCCTCGAACTCATATGGCTGGTCGGCAGCACCGGAATAGCGGCCCGTGCTGATACGGAAGAAGTACAGCGACATCGTTGAACCCTTTGATCGGGCCGCGCCCCCCGGCCGTACGCAAACTGGGGCGCGAACAGCTACCAACGCATGAAAGCCGCCGTCCGTATGACTACGGCGCGGCGGCTTCGTGTTTGATGGCAGCTCTCAACGACAAAGTGCGCGGACTGTCCCGCGCAGCCAACTCACTGGGTCGAGCGGCGCAGCTCCAGCGGGGCGTCGTCCCTGGCGGGCTCCGATTTAACTTGCGGCTTCACCGGCTCGAGCCGGCTGCTCTCGACGCGCGGGGTCTCGACACGCGCGGCGACTTCGGTGTTGGTCGCGCCGACCGAACCCGTGTGTTCCGAGGTGCGCAGCGAGCGCGGCCGCGCGACGGCGCGCGCCATCAGCATCTGGTTGCCGCCTTGGTGATGGAAGTCGCAATAGGCAAAGCCCATCCCCGACACCGAGCCGCGGAAACTGCGATCGTCGGTCTTTTCAAGATTGAAACAGGGCTCGAACGGAATGCCCTTGATCGAGGCGCAGACGTTCTGGCCGCGGATCTGAAGCGTGTTGCCGGGCAGACGGAGATGTTTCACCGGACCTGCACCCGAGAACTGCACGGCGCCGGCGGCGCCGAGGTCGTCCATGATGCGGCCAGCCCCGCGGGTGCCGTCAAAGCAGGTGAAAGCAAACACCTTCCCGGCGACGAAGCGGCGCGCCTCATCGGCGTTCATGCTTCCAGCAATGGCCGGCGCAAACGTCGCTACCGCCGTGACCGCCCCCAACACAATACGCGCAAGCATGCTCAACTCCGAACCAACCCCGCAGCGGGCTATGCCTTATCTCTTTACCCGCTGCTTACCATACTAACCATGGCGACATTGAAGCAGCATGGTTGGTAAAGTCTGAACGCCGTTAGAGAATTTTTACAACGGTGCGACCGCGGACCTGGCCGGCCAGGATTTTCGCGCCCCACTCCGGAACTTCGGAAAGCGGAATTTCGTGAGTAATTTCAGCTAGTTTTGTCCGATCCAGATCGGACGCCAGGCGCTGCCAGGCGGCTTTCCGCGGCTCGATCGGGCACATCACGGAATCGATGCCGAGAAGGCACACCCCGCGCAAAATGAAGGGCGCGACGGAAGACGGCAGGTCCATGCCGGCCGCCAAGCCGCAGGCCGCGATCGCGCCGCCATACTTTGTCATCGACAGGAGATTTGCGAGCGTGGTCGAGCCGACGCTGTCGACGCCACCCGCCCAGCGCTCCTTGGCGATGGGCTTGGCGGCCGCTGACAATTCGTTGCGGTCGATCACCTCAGTCGCGCCGATCTCTTTCAGATAGTCCGCTTCGGACGCACGTCCCGTGGAGGCGATGACGTGATAGCCGAGCTTCGAGAGCACGGCGGTCGCAACCGAGCCGACGCCGCCCGCCGCGCCTGTCACCACGACCGGACCGCTGTTCGGCGACACTCCGTGCTTCTCCAGCGCCAGCACGGACAGCATCGCGGTGAAGCCGGCGGTGCCGATCGCCATGGCGTCGCGCGCCGACAGGCCCTGCGGAAGAGCGACCAGCCAGTCGCCTTTCACCCGCGCCTTCTCGGCATAGGCGCCGAGATGGGTCTCCCCCATGCCCCAGCCGGTGCAGACCACTTTATCGCCCGCCTTCCACTGCGGATGCGAGGACTGCTCGACGGTGCCGGCGAAATCGATGCCGGCAATCATCGGAAAGCGGCGCACCACCGGCGCCTTGCCGGTGAGCGCAAGGCCGTCCTTGTAGTTCAATGTCGACCATTCCACGCGGACGGTGACGTCGCCCTCCATCAGCTCGGCTTCGTCGAACTGCGTGAGCTGCGCGGTGGTGCCCTTGTCCGCCTTGTCGATCCGGATCGCCTTGAACGTCGCCACAGCAAAACTCCCTGACTTGTTTCAGGGGATGTTTAGCCGATCAGGCAGGCTGCGCAACCGCCCGCTGGACCGGTTTTTCCACGATCGGAAGATTGATCAGCGCCGAGAGCACGCCGAACAGGATCGAGAGCCACCAGATCGGCGTGTAGGAACCGAACCGCTCGAACACAATGCCGCCGAGCCAGACGCCGAGGAAGCCGCCGACCTGATGGCTGACGAAGGCGAAGCCATAGAGGGTGGCGAACCAGCGCGTGCCGAACATGATCGCGACCAGCGCCGAGGTCGGCGGCACGGTCGACAGCCAGGTCAGGCCGGAGACCGCGCCGAACGCAATCGCCGAGAATGGCGTGATCGGGAACGAGATGAAGGCAAACGTCGCAAGCGCGCGGGTGAAATAGATGCTCGAGAGGATGTAGCGCTTGGGAAGTGAGTTCTGGAGATAGCCGACGCTGAGCGATCCCATGATGTTGAACAGGCCGATCGCCGCGATCACCCAGCCACCGATTTGCGTGGAGATCCCGTTATCGACCAGGAAGGCCGGCAGATGCACCGTGATGAAGGCAAGCTGGAAGCCGCAGGTGAAGAAGCCGAGCACAAGCAGCACGTAGGAGCGATGGCCGAAGGCTTCCGCGAGCGCTTTGGTGAAGGTCTGCTGGTCCGCAGGCGCCGCGTTTGCCGTGCTTGCGACCGGCGGCGTCGAGAGCGCCAGCGCCAGCGGGATGATCAGCAGCATCAGGAAGCCGAACACGGTGAGCGCCTGCTGCCAGCCGAAATTGTCGATCAGGGCCACACCGATCGGCGCGAACAGGAACTGCCCGAACGATCCCGCCGCAGTGCCGGCGCCAAGCGCAAGTCCGCGCTTCTCGGCCGGCAAGAGCTTGGTAAATGCCGACAGCACCAGATTGAACGAGCAGCCGGCGAGACCAAAGCCGACCATGACGCCAGCGCCGATGTTGAGCGACAGCGGCGTCGAGGAATAGCGCATCAGGAGCAAGCCGCCGGCATAGAGCAGAGCGCCGACGCACATCACCCGAAACAGGCCGAAGCGATCGGCGACCGCGCCGGCGACGGGCTGGCCCAGTCCCCACAGCAAATTCTGAAACGCGATCGCGAGGCCGAACACGTCGCGGCCCCAGGCATATTCATGGCTCATCGGCTGTACGAAGAAACCCAGCGCCGAGCGCGGCCCGAAGCCGAGCATCCCGATCGCGCAGCCGCAGAGAATGATAATCGCCGGCGTGCGCCAGGAGGAGGAACGGGAGACCGAACCGAGCTCGCCAATTTGTGCCGACATGCTGTTCCTCGTGCGTCGTCGCGGATTCGCAAATGGCAGCCGCGAGTCAGCTCGTTTAATGCATCTGCATGAAAACCCCAAGTCAAAAACGATTGCATTCCGCGAAGAGCTGACGCGGGAGCATTGCATTTCCTCGCGGCCTAGCCCGACGCGCCGGGCACCTGACTTGACGGAAATGTGTGCGGCGACATCTGGCGGCCCGCCGCGCGCCGTGTTATCTATGATTTACTCAAGTTGAGCATATTGACAGTCGACCGGCCGCTCGGCCGGATTTCTCAGGCCATAAATATACTCAAATTGAGTACAACTGACATACTCGGGAGGCTTGGATGCCGCTAACTGGAATTTACGGCCCCGACGACTTTGCCAACCGGCCGCAGGGCCACGTCATCTCGCCGGCACGGCCCGGGCAGGCGCGAACCGGACCTCCGCTGCCGATGCCTTCACTGGAATGGACGCCGGAGGTCGAGCGAGCCACCTCACCGCTTTACGAGCGCGTGAAAGATGTGATCCCGCCGATCGAATGGCCGCTGATGGCCCCGACGATCAAGGCGATCAACGAGATCAAGAAAGCGCGGGGCGCGGTGATCCTCGCGCACAATTACCAGGCGCCGGAGATCTTCCACTGCGTCGCCGACATCGGCGGTGATTCGCTCCAGCTCGCGGTCGAAGCCACCAGGGTGAAGGCCGGCATCATCGTCCAGTGCGGCGTGCACTTCATGGCGGAGACGTCGAAACTGCTCAATCCGGACAAGACGGTGCTGATCCCTGATACTCGCGCCGGCTGCTCGCTCGCCGCCAGCATCACCGGCGCCGACGTTCGCCTGCTCCGCGACAAATTTCCCGGCGTGCCTGTCGTTGCCTATGTCAACACCTCCGCGGAGGTGAAGGCCGAGGTCGATATCTGCTGCACCTCGTCGAACGCGGTTCAGGTGGTCGAGAGCCTCGGCGCGCCCAGCGTGATCTTCCTGCCCGACCGCTATCTCGCCACTTACGTGGCCTCGAAGACCGACGTGAAGATCATTGCCTGGAAGGGCGCCTGCGAGGTGCACGAGCGTTTCACCGGCGCCGAGCTGCGCAGCTACCGCGAGGCCGATCCCTCCGTTCAGATCATCGCCCATCCCGAATGCCCGCCGGACGTGCTGGCCGAGGCCGACTTCACGGGCTCGACCGCGCACATGATCAACTGGGTGCGCGAGCGGCGGCCGCGGCGGCTGGTGATGATCACGGAATGCTCGATGGCCGACAATGTGCGCGCCGAGCTGCCCGATGTGGAGATGCTGCGTCCCTGCAACATCTGCCCGCACATGAAGCGCATCACGCTCGCCAACATTCTGGAGAGCCTGCTGACGCTTCGCGACGAGGTCACGATCGATCCCACGCTTGCGGACCGCGCAAGGCGCTCGGTCGAGCGGATGATCAATCTGAAGAACTAGCAACACACACAGCGGTCGTCCCGGCCTAGTGCGCAATTGCGCACGGGGGGCCGGGACCCATAACCACCGAACGCCGCCGGTTGCAAAGAACAGCGTCAGGCAGCTGAGCCAAACAACAGCTGCTGCGGAGTATGGGTCCCGGCCCCCCGTGCGCAATTGCGCACTAGGCCGGGACGACAGCTGAGAGCTTGGAGAAAGCTATGACAACAAACACCATCCACCCTCTCGCCCGCAGCGCCGACGATGTCGTCATCGTCGGCGGCGGTCTCGCCGGACTCTTTTGCGCATTGAAGCTCGCGCCGCGGCCGGTGACATTGATCTCGGCCGCGCCGCTCGGACAGGGCGCGTCATCCGCATGGGCGCAAGGCGGCATCGCCGCCGCAATAGCTGAAGGCGATACGCCGGAAGCGCACGCCGCGGATGCGATCGCCGTTGGCGGCGGCATCGTCGACGAAGCTGTCGCATTGGAAATCGCGCGCGAGGCCGCGCCGCGGATTCACGATCTTCTCGCCTATGGCGTGCCGTTCGACCGCGATCTCGAAGGCAGGCTCGCCGTCGGGCGCGAGGCCGCACATTCGGCGCGGCGTATCGTCCATGTGCGCGGCGACGGCGCGGGCGCCGCCATCATCGCAGCCCTGAGCGAGGCCGTGCGGCGCACACCATCGATCCGGCTGATCGAAGGCTTTGTCGCCGAAGCGCTGTTGACCGAGGACGGCGCTGTCATCGGCCTTCAACTGCGCGAAGTCCGCAATTACGCCGCACGGCCGGTCCTCCTCGCTGCGCGGACGGTGGTGCTCGCCACCGGCGGCATCGGCCATCTCTATGCCGTCACCACCAATCCGCGCGAGGCCAGCGGATCCGGCCTTGCGATCGCCGCACGCGCCGGCGCGGTCATTGCAGATCCCGAATTCGTGCAATTTCACCCGACCGCCATCATGGTCGGCCGCGATCCCGCGCCGCTCGCCACGGAAGCCCTGCGCGGCGAAGGCGCGACGCTGATCAACGGCCGTGGCGAGCGTTTCATGGCGGCGCGCCATCCGCTCGCCGAGCTCGCACCGCGCGACATCGTGGCCCGCGGCGTGTTCGCGGAGATCTCGGCCGGGCGCGGCGCCTTCCTCGATGCGCGGCAGGCGCTGGGCGCACGTTTTGCCGACAGGTTCCCGACCGTTCATGCAAGCTGCATCGCCGCCGGCATCGACCCCGCCACGCAGGCCATCCCGATCGCACCGGCGGCGCACTATCACATGGGCGGCATCGCGGTGGACGATCGCGGCCGCAGCTCGATCGACGGGCTCTGGGCCGGCGGCGAAGTGTCGTCCACCGGCGCGCATGGCGCGAACCGGCTTGCGTCGAATTCGCTGCTGGAGGCCGTGGTCTACGCCGCGCGCATCGCCGACGACATCGCCGGCCGCACCACTCCCTCGCCCGCACGCCTTGCGGACGTGCCGACGCCGCAGGACGGCGCGCCGGATGCTGCGGACGTGAACCGGCTGCGGACGCTGATGAGCGCGCATGTCGGCGTGATCCGCAATGGTGAGGGGCTTGCGGAGGCGGTCCACAGCTTCGCCGCGCTCGAATGCGAGGCCGCGAGCATCGCGGTCCGCAACATGGCAACGGCAGCCCTGCTCGCGGCGGCGTCGGCCTGGAACCGGCGCGAGAGCCGCGGCGCGCATTTCCGTTCCGACCATGCCGCGGACGTGCCCGCGCTCGCGCAACGCACGATGACGACGCTCGCAGCAGTGCGCGAGATCGCGGACAGCCTGAGCGAACGCCCGACACCGCGCACCGCGCAAGCCCTGATCGCCTGATGGAGTCTGCCATGATCACCCCGCTCTCTCTGCTCTATCCCGACGCCTTCCTCTCCCCGCTCGCGCTCGACGAGGCCGTGCTGCGCGCGCTCGACGAGGATCTCGGCCGCGCCGGCGACATCACCTCGCTTGCGACGATCCCCGAGGCAACGAAGGCGCAAGCGATCCTGGTCGCACGGCAATCCGGCGTGATCGCCGGCTTGGCGCTGGCGCTCGCCACCCTGCAAAGGCTTTCGCCCGACATCGAGATACGCGCACATGTTCGCGACGCTGCGCGCGTCGCCCGCGGGCAGCAGGTGCTGACGATCTCGGGGCCGGCACGCGCCATCCTCACGGCGGAGCGGACCGCGCTGAATTTCGTCGGCCGCCTGTCAGGCGTTGCGACGCTCACGGCGGACTATGTTGCGCGCACCGAGGGCACCCGGATGCGGATCTGCTGCACGCGAAAAACCACGCCGGGATTACGGGCGTTGGAGAAATACGCGGTACGTTGCGGCGGGGGCTTCAATCACCGCTTCGGGCTCGACGACGCGATCCTGATCAAGGACAACCACGTCGCGGTCGCCGGCGGTATCCGCCCCGTGCTGGAGCGCGCCCGCGCCCATGCCGGCCATCTCGTCAAGATCGAGATCGAGGTCGACACGCTGACGCAGTTGCGCGAGGTGCTCGACACCGGCCTTGCCGACGCCGTGCTGCTCGACAACATGGACATTGCGACGCTGCGCGAGGCCGTTGGGATCAACGAGGGACGCCTCAAGCTGGAGGCATCCGGCGGCGTCACCCTGGGCTCGATCGCAGCCATCGCGGCGACCGGCGTCGACTACGCCTCATCCGGCGCACTGACGCATTCGGCGCCGAATTTCGACTGCGCGCTGGATATCGAGATGTGAGGCGGACTTCCCTCTCCGTCATGGCCGGGCTTGTCCCGGGCATAACGAATTCTTGTGAACGCCTACCTTCGCTCGGTCGTGCCCATCTCGGCGGAGCTCTTGGCTTCCTGGGTGAGTTCGGCGGAGAGCGCGGCGGTCTGCGCCGGCGTGCCCCAGCTCGGTTCCTCGCTGCCGTCGCCCCAGGCGCGTGGGCGATAGAAGGTGTGGACGCCGGTCTTGTACATCTTCTTCATCTCGGCGACCCAGGACGGGCGCACCCAGTAGGCGTGGTAGTGCGTGGACTTGCCGACCTCGGGCAGCCAGATCTGGCCGTCGAGCATGGCCTTCGAGATCTTTTTCGCACGCTCCCACATCTCGGGCTCGCGGATCACGTCGGCATTGTTGTCGCAGGCAAAGGTGAACTGGCAGGCGAGATGCCGGTGCTTGTTCTGATAGACGGCGCCGCACACCGTGTCCGGATATTTGCCGGAGAACACGCGGTTCATCACCACCTGCGCAACCGCCATCTGACCGCGCACGGCTTCGCCGCGGGACTCGAAATAGACGGCCTCCGCGAGGCATTTTTCGGACTTCGCGCGCGACTTGTCGTCGAGCGCGAGCCGTTCCGCCGGCGATCTGGCGCGCTGGTTGTCGACGTTGACCTCACCCTTCGGCGCGACGCTCTCGCCGCTTTCGATATCCTTCGCAATATCCTCCGACGGCGGCGACAGCGAGGCCGTCACCTTCATGTCGGGGTCGGGCATCACGATCAGCGGCTCCGCACCCGGTTGCCAGCTCTCGATGCTCTCGACATTGCCGCCGAGCGAGGAACTGCCGAAGAATAGGTTCGAGGTCTTGACGCGGAACGGATCGCGCGGCGGTGCAGCCGGAATGGTGGCCTGCTTCAGCGCTTCGAGCGGCTGGAGCGCGATCGAGCGCGCGGCGTCGCTGGCCTGTGGCGCATTGGTGTATTGCGGCAGCGGCGGCGCGCGCAGCGCCTCCGCGAGTTCGGGATCGAGCGCGGCCGCGGACTCCGGCGACATCGCCTGTGGCAGCGCGACGGTCTTGGCGCCGAACACCGAGCTGTTCGACGTCGCGGGATCTTCCTGCGTCGGCGCTGCCGTCGGCGCGCCCGCTTCGGGAGCCTGCGTCGGTGTGACCGTTGCGAGGCGGTCACCCTTCATCGAGCGATCGACCTTGGGAAAATCGGCGGCCTGGTAGCGCGGCGGCGCCTGCAGCGCCGGATTGCGGCTGATCGCGCCGGTGACGTCGCGGCCGTCGAGGCTCGCGAGACGAACCATCGCGCTCTGCGGAGCCGAAGTGCCGATCGGCCGGGAAAAACTGTAAGTGGCCAGCTGTATGGAGGACGCAGCAGAGAATACCTGCTTCTGCCAACGCTCCGCGACGCCGGGTTGGCGCGCCAGCAGCGAGGCAATGTCCTGATAGCCGGTCTCTCTCGGCATCAATGCGAAGATGCAGAGACCGATGCCGAAGGACGCGAACCGCGCGCCCTTCGGATGGGTACGCAACAAAAACATCGATACGCTCACGCTACGCTTACGCTAGAAAAATCGAGCCGCAGTACATCCGTGCAATTCGATCTTTATCGTGAGTATCTAATTTAGGTTGCCGGGGCGTTAATCGGCGTTGCGCATGCGGCACACGCAAGCAATCGCAGGTGTTTTCACGGGGCGATGATGCGCATTGGTAAATGCGCCCTCACGCGACGCGGTAAACAATTGGTCAACGCGAATGGTGAAGGAACTCTTGCTCGCACGTGTCATTACGGGACGCGATAGGTTCGGTCCCATCGCCACATCAACAGTAGCTGTCATGCCCCGCGAAGGCGGGGCATCCAGTACGCCGCGGCTTCTGCGTTCAAGCACTAACGTCTCGGCGTACTGGATCGCCCGGTCAAGCCGGGCGATGACAGCGAGTGTGCGGTGATCGCAATGGCGGCGTGGCGAGAGCATCGCTCCAAACAAAAGAGGCGGGGTTTAGCCCCCGCCTCTTTCGTTCTCAACATTTCAACTCGTCGCTTATGCCTGGCTCGCAACCGCCTTGCCGAGCGCGGCTTGCGCGGCGGCGAGGCGGGCGATCGGGACGCGGTAGGGCGAGCAGGAGACGTAGTCGAGGCCGATCGCGTGACAGAAGGCGACGGAGGCGGGATCGCCGCCGTGCTCGCCGCAGATGCCGACCTTGAGCGAGGCGCGCGTCTTGCGGCCGCGTGCGACGCCGATCTTGACGAGCTCGCCGACGCCTTCCTGGTCGAGCGCGACGAAGGGATCGATCGGCAGGATGCCCTTGGACACGTAGGTGCCGAGGAAGCTCGCGGCATCGTCACGGCTGATGCCGTAGGTCGTCTGCGTGAGGTCGTTGGTACCGAACGAGAAGAACTCGGCGCTCTCCGCGATCTCGGCCGCGAGCAGGCAGGCGCGCGGCAGCTCGATCATGGTGCCGACCTGGTAGGTCAGCTTGGTGTTGGTGTCGCGCATCACCGCCTTCGCGGTGGAATCGATGCGCGCCTTGACGAGGTCGAGCTCCATCTTGGTGGCGATCAGCGGCACCATCACCTCGAGGCCGACGGCCTTGCCGGTGCGCTTCTCGGCCTCGACTGCCGCTTCGAAGATCGCGCGCGCCTGCATCTCGGCGATCTCGGGATAGGCGATCGCGATACGGCAGCCGCGGAAGCCGAGCATCGGGTTGAACTCCGACAGCTCGCGCGCGCGGTCGGCCAGGCGCCGCGGGTCGGTGTTCATGGCGCGCGCCACTTCCTCGACCTCGGCATGGGTGTGCGGCAGGAACTCGTGCAACGGCGGATCAAGCAAGCGGATCGTGACGGGCAGACCCTTCATGATCTCGAACAGCTCGACGAAGTCGGCGCGCTGCATCGGCAGCAGCTTTGCCAGCGCAGCGCGGCGCGACTGCTCGTCCTCGGAGAGGATCATCTCGCGCACCGTGCGGATGCGCGTCTCCTCGAAGAACATGTGCTCGGTACGGCACAGGCCGATGCCTTCCGCGCCGAACTTGATCGCGGTGTGCGCGTCTTCCGGCGTGTCCGCGTTGACGCGCACGCCGATCTTACGGACCTGGTCGGCCCATTTCATTAGCGTGCCGAACTCGCCGGACAGCTCGGGCTCGATCATCGGCATGCGGCCGGCGAGCACCTGGCCGAGCGAGCCGTCGATGGTGATGACGTCGCCGGTCTTGAAGGTGCGCGAGCCGATGCTCATGGTGCCGCGGCCGTAATCGACGCGGATGGTGCCGCAACCGGAGACGCAGGGCTTGCCCATGCCGCGCGCGACCACCGCAGCATGCGAGGTCATGCCGCCACGGGTGGTCAAGATGCCTTCGGCGGCGTGCATGCCGTGGATGTCCTCGGGGCTGGTCTCGATCCGGACCAGAATCACCTTGCGACCGTCGGCCTGAAGCTTGGCCGCCTCGTCCGAGGAGAACACGATCTCGCCGGAGGCCGCACCCGGCGAGGCCGGCAGGCCGGTCGCGATCACGTCGCGCTTGGCATTGGGGTCGATGGTCGGATGCAGCAGCTGATCGAGCGAGGCGGGGTCGATCCGCGTCACCGCTTCCTTCTTGGTGATCAGGCCTTCATTGGCGAGCTCGACCGCGATGCGCAGCGCCGCTTTCGCGGTGCGCTTGCCGCCGCGGGTCTGCAGCATCCAGAGCTTGCCCTGCTCGACCGTGAACTCCATGTCCTGCATGTCGCGGTAGTGCTTCTCGAGCAGCGTGTAGATCCGGGTCAGCTCGTTGAAGGCTTCCGGCATCGCCGATTCCATCGACGCCTTGTCGGAGCCCGAGTCCTTGCGCGCTTCCTCGGTGATGTCCTGCGGCGTGCGGATGCCCGCCACCACGTCCTCGCCTTGCGCGTTGATCAGGAACTCGCCGTAGAGCTTGCTCTCGCCGGTCGAGGGATTGCGCGTGAAGGCAACGCCGGTCGCCGAGGTCTCGCCCATGTTGCCGAACACCATGGCCTGCACGTTGACCGCGGTGCCCCAGGATTCCGGAATGTCGTGCAGCCTGCGGTAGGTCACCGCGCGCGCGTTCATCCAGGATGAAAACACCGCGCCAATGGCGCCCCAGAGCTGGTCGTGCGGATCCTGCGGAAAATCCTTGCCGGTTTCGCGCGCGACCGCGTCCTTGTACTTGCCGACCAGATCGACCCAGTCGTCGGCGGTGAGATCGGTGTCGAGCGTGTAGCCCTGGCTGTCCTTGAAGGTGTCGAGGATTTCCTCGAAATGATGATGCTCGAAGCCGAGCACCACGTCCGAATACATGGTGATGAAGCGGCGATAGCTGTCATAGGCGAAGCGGCGATCGCCCGACAGTTCCGACAGCGCTTCCACGGTTTCGTCGTTGAGGCCGAGATTGAGCACGGTGTCCATCATGCCCGGCATCGAGGCGCGGCCGCCGGAACGCACGGAGACGAGCAGCGGGTTCCTGGAATCGCCGAAGATCTTGCCGGTCAACTTGCCGACATGGTCGAGCGCCTTCTCAACCTGCGACTTCAATTCCTTGGGGTAGGATTTGTCGTGCGCGTAGAAATAGGTGCAGACCGAGGTCGGGATGGTGAAGCCCGGAGGCACCGGCAGGCCGAGATTGGCCATCTCGGCGAGGTTGGCGCCCTTGCCGCCGAGCAGGTCGCGCATCTCCGCTTTGCCCTCGGCCTTGCCGTCCCCGAACGTGAACACCCACTTGCCGGCCTTGGCCGCAACAGGCGCCGCCTTGGTTGAAGCAGCCTTGCTCGGTACCGACTTCGCGGCGACCTTCGGCGCAACCGGCTTCTTCGGCGCCTTCGCAACAGCCTTGGAAACGGCCTTGGCCGCAGGCTTCACAGCCGGCTTGGCAGCAGCCTTGGCCACGGGCTTCGGGGCGCGCTTGGCAAGTGCCTTGCGGGCCGCCGGCGCGGCTTTCGCCTTGGCAGAGGACTTTGATTTCGCTGGCATTTTCGCTGAAGTTTTCGAGGCGGCTTTGGCCATAGCTTGCACACAACCTGCGAGAGGAATGGGTAATCGCGGGCCTTACACCACTTTGGGCAGGTCCGCGCAAGTCGAAGAGTTCCGTAGAATGAAGGCCTAGAGATGGAGCCACTTCAACAATCCGAGCCCGATCGCACCATTTATGATGAGAAAAATCGCGACGATCAGGTTCAGCAGGCGCGGCATGATCAGGATGAGCACACCCGCAAGCAGCGACAGGATCGGCGAGATATGGGCGACGGTGATGTGCATGAACTTTCTTTCCGTGGGGTGGGGGCGAATCGCGGCGGGATCATAGCGGACTAGGTTCCGCGGGTAGAGACGCACTGGGCGGGCGCGAGTTCCCGGCTTCGCGAAAACTGCCCGAAAATGCCGCGAATGCGGCGGCCGTTTTCCGGAACATCGCGAAGACGCATGCATTGGCAACCGGTCGCGCCATTGGCGCTTCCCGAAAACCTTCTCGAAGGAGTTGCCCATGCGGAACAGGATTCTTGCTCTTGCAGCGCTCGCGGCCGCGATCGGCTCGCCCCTTGCGGCGCAGGCGCAAAGCAGCGTCACAGTGGGACGCGCACCCGTCGTCGTCGACAGCGGTCCGACCATTGCGGTCGAGCAGCGGCCGGCGTTCCGCGACTATGTCGTCGAACAACGTGTGCCGGCTTTCCGCATCCCGGATCGCGTGGTGGTCGGTGCCACCTTACCTGAAAGCGGCGTGACCTATTATGACGTGCCGCAACGTTTCGGCGCCACCACCTATCGCTACACCGTCGTGAACGGCGAGACCGTGCTGGTCGAGCCGCGCTCGCGGCGCATCGTCGAGGTGATGGACTAGCGTCTTCAGGGATCGACTAGGTGTCCGGCGCGTCACATCAATCAGGCTGACGCGAGCAGTAGAGTCGGACATCAGGCCCCGCCCGGTCCTCCCCCCGCCGGGCGGGGCTTTTTGTGCTTCGTGTGTGCGTGCTCTCGTGTCCCGGACGCGACGCAGCGCGTTGCGTTGCGGCGCAGAGCCGGGACCCAGAATCTTTTGCGGCGGCATGGGCCCCGCTCTGCAGCGCACCGCTAAGAAGCGCTGCGCCGCGTCCGGGGCACGAGGTCAATCCTGGATCTTCGAGAAATCCGCCACCGCACGCGTGGCGCTGCGGATCTCGTTGAGCAGCTTCAGGCGGTTTTCGCGCACCTTCGCATCCTCGTCGTTGACGCGAACTTTCTCGAAGAACGCATCGACCGGCGGGCGTAGCTTGGCCATCGCACTCATCGCGGCAGCGAAGTCTTCCTTCGCGACAGCAGCGCTGGCTTCCGCCTTCACTTCGCCGATCGCCTTGGCCAGCGCCTTCTCCTCGCCGAGGCCGTAGAGTGCAGCATCGGGCGCGCCGTCGAACGTGCGCTTATCCTTCTTCTCCTCGATGCCGAGGATATTGCTGGCGCGCTTGATACCGGCGAGCAGGTTCTTGCCGTCGTCGGTCTCGAGAAACTTGCCGAGCGCCTCGACGCGGCGAACGATCATCAAGAGATCGTCCTGGCCGCCGAGCGCGAACACGGCATCGACCAGATCGTGCCGCGCGCCCTGCTCGCGGAGTTGAACCTTCAGCCGGTCTGCGAAGAAAGCAAGCAGGTCGCTCGGAAGCTTCTGCGCATCGGCAGGCTTCAAGGACAAGCCGGCGAGTGCGGACGCCGCCATCTTCATGATGGACAGACGCAGTGCGTTCTCAGCGATCAGCCTGATCACACCTAGCGCCGCGCGACGCAACGCATAGGGGTCCTTGCTGCCCGTCGGCTTTTCGTCGATCGCCCAGAAGCCAACCAGCGTGTCGAGCTTGTCCGCGAGCGCCACCGCGACGCTGACCGGATCGGTCGGCACACGATCGGCAGGACCTTGGGGCTTGTAGTGCTCTTCGCAGGCGGCGGCGACGGAGGCGTCCTCGCCCTGGCCCAGCGCGTAGTACTTGCCCATCAGGCCCTGCACCTCGGGGAATTCGCCGACGACTTCGGTCAGCAAATCCGCCTTCGCCAGATGCGCGGCCCGCGTGGCCTTTGCGACATCAGCGCCGACCAGCGGCGCTATCTCGGCGGCGAGACGTTCGATCCGCTTGATGCGTTCAGCCTGTGTGCCGAGCTTCTCGTGAAACACGATCTGCTCGAACTTCGGCAGCCGGTCTTCCAGCTTCGTCTTCAAATCCGTCTCATAGAAAAACTTCGCATCCGACAGGCGCGGACGGATCACGCGTTCATTGCCGGCGACGATGGTCTTGCCGCCGTCGGGCGCCTCGATGTTGGCGGTGAGGACGAACTTGTTGGTCAGCTTGCCCGTCTTGGGATCTTTGACGACGAAGCACTTCTGGTTGTTGCGGATGGTGGCGCGGATCACCTCGTCGGGAATCGCGAGATATTCCGCTTCGAACGATCCCATCATGACGACGGGCCATTCGACCAGGCCCGAAACCTCATCGAGCAGTACCTGGTCCTCGACCAGTTCGAACCCTTGCGCGAAGGTCAGTTCCTTGGCGTCGGCAAAGATGATGTCCTTGCGGGCCTGCGGATCGAGGATGACCTTTGCCGCCTTCAGCTTCGCTTCGTAATCCTCGAAGCGGCGCACGGAAATCGCATCCGGCGCCATGAAGCGATGGCCGTGGGTGGTCTGGCCGGCCTCGATGCCATCGACCGCGAATTTCACGACGTCGGGCTCTTCGGTTTCGAGCCCGAACGTCGCGGTGATCGCGTGCAGCGGGCGCACCCAGCTCAGCGAGCCCGGCTTGCCGGAGCGCGCGCCCCAGCGCATCGATTTCGGCCAGGGGAAAGTGCGGATGATGACGGGAAGGATTTCCGCGAGCACGTCGATGGCGTCGCGGCCGGGCTTCTCGATCAGCGCGATGTAGAAGTCGCCCTTCGGGTCGCGCTGGATCTTGGCCTCGTCCAGCGACGTCAAACCCGTCGCTTTCAGAAAACCCTGCACGGCAGCATCGGCCGCGCCGATCTTCGGTCCACGGCGTTCGGTCTTCAGGTCAGGCTGGCGCGCAGGGATGCCGTGCACGGTGAGCGCGAGGCGGCGCGGCGTCGCGAACGCCTTCGCGCCCTCGTAGACGAGGCCTTCGGCGACGAGCTTGTCGGTGACCATGCGGCGCAGGTCCTCCGCCGCCTTCGCCTGCATGCGCGCGGGGATTTCTTCGGAGAACAGTTCAAGCAACAAATCAGGCATCAGGCCGCTCCACCGGCTTCGGTGTGTATCCAGGCCTCGCCGCAAGCCTTTGCCAATTCGCGCACGCGAAGAATGTAGCTCTGCCGCTCGGTCACCGAGATCACGCCGCGCGCGTCGAGCAGGTTGAACACATGGCTTGCCTTGATGCATTGGTCATAGGCCGGCAGCGACATCAGATGGGCCTCGCGCTTGCCGGACTCCGAATTTTTTTGCCAACCTGCCTCGAGATATTTCCGGCAGGCAGATTCCGCCATCTTGAACTGCTCGAACAGCATCGCGGTGTCGGCCACTTCGAAATTGTGCTTCGAATATTCCCGCTCGGCCTGCAGGAAGACATCGCCATAGGTGACCTTGGCGTCACCTTCGCGGCCGTTGAAGTTCAGGTCGTAGACGCGATCGACGCCCTGCACGTACATCGCGAGCCGCTCGAGCCCGTAGGTAAGCTCGCCCGCGACCGGCGCGCATTCGACACCCGCAACCTGCTGGAAATAGGTGAACTGGCTGACCTCCATGCCGTCGCACCAGCACTCCCAGCCGAGGCCCCAGGCGCCCAGCGTCGGGCTCTCCCAGTCGTCCTCGACGAAGCGAATGTCGTGCACGGCGGAATCGATGCCGATCGCGGCCAGCGACTTCAGGTACAGATCCTGAAGGTTCGGCGGCGACGGCTTCATGATCACCTGGAACTGGTAGTAGTGCTGCAGCCGGTTGGGATTCTCGCCGTAGCGGCCGTCCTTGGGCCGCCGCGAGGGCTGCACATAGGCCGCGTTCCAGGGCTTTGGCCCGAGCGCGCGGAGCGTGGTCGCCGGATGGAAGGTGCCCGCACCCATCTCCATGTCGTAGGGCTGCAGGATCACGCAGCCCTGCTCGGCCCAGAACCGCTGGAGCGCGAGGATAAAGCCCTGGAACGAGCGTTCAGGGCGCATATGGGCGGGCAAGGAGGCGTCCATCGTCAGATCGGGCTCTCGCGGGGGGTTGAATCGCGCGGGACCGTATCGACGGCAGGGGTGGGAATCAAGGCAAAGGGGGGTTGAAATGGGCTGTCATTCCGGGGCGCCCGAAGGGCGAACCCGGAATCTCGAGCTTCTCAGGTGCGCAACTGCGCACCCTAGTTCGATGCTTCGCATCGCCCCGGAATGACGGCGTATGGAAAGACGCCAGCTAGCCCGGCCGATAGGCTCCGGTCACGGGATCCTGCTTCAGCGTCTGGACGGCCCCCCTATGGGCGGCCTCGGCGACGCGTGAGAGGCGCATCTCCTCCAGCTCCTGGTTGATCCTGACGGCGGTCTTGTAGGCCCAGCGGACCACGGCAAGCCCGCCCAAGACGCCCGCGAAAGCGACGAACGGCGGCATCGGTCGATCCTTGTTCAATGCTCAGCCCCCACGCGCATTCTTGCGCAGACCGGGCCGCGCCGCAATTGGCTCAGCCTCAAGTCTCCTTGGGACCAAATGGCGCGGAGGGGCTCCGTCTAGAACCCGAATTTCGCCCAGATCGCGCGCGTCTCGACCGCCGAGATCAGGTCGTCCGGCAGGCCGGCTATCGATTCCAGGGCCGAAAGCTGCCCCGCGCCGGGCGATTTCCGGCCCAAAAGGCTGGAGAGCAGACCGGTCGGCTGGGCAATCACGGGGGTGAGAACCTTCTCGCCATAGCGGGCACGAAGAGTTGAGCGGAGATCGCCGATGCTGTCGGCGAGCCCCAGCGCGATCGAACTCTCGCCGGCCCAGTATTCGCCCGTGAACAGGGTGTCGTCGGAGCCCTTCAACCGCGCGCCGCGGCTCTCCTTCACGAGCGCGATGAAGATCTGGTGGATCTCGCGCTGGAGCGCCTTCAGCTTGGCGACGTCGTCGGGGTTTTCAGGGAGAAACGGGTCGAGCATCGCCTTGTGCGCACCGGCGGTGTAGAGGCGCCGCTCGATGCCGAGCCGCTTGATCGCCTCCTGGAAACCAAAACTGCCGCCGACCACGCCGATCGAACCGAGGATCGAGGACGGATCGCAGATGATCTCGTCGCCGGCGCAGGCGATCATGTAGCCGCCGGAGGCCGCGACGTCCTCGACGAACACCAGCACCGGCAGCTTCTTCTCCGCCGCGAGCTGCTTGATGCGCAGGTAGATCTGGCGCGACTGCACCGGCGAGCCGCCGGGCGAATTGATCACCAGCGCCACCGCCTTGGCGTTGCGCGTCGAAAACGCCCGCTCCAGCACCCGCGAAACGGTCGCGAGCGTCATACCCGGACGCAGCGGCGTCACCGCGCCGATCACACCGGACAGCCGCACCACCGGCACCACGGCCGTGCCGGGACGGAAGCGCGCCGGCAGATATTGCATGAGCTTGTCGGCCAGGCCGGAACTCTCACGATCGTTCAATTGTTCGGCCATGCCGTTACCTCTGATTAACCATTTCTTATCACGCGACTGTCATTGGAAGGGCCCGGAACGTGTTTTGCAAAAACCCCGTTGAGAGGCTGCAATGGGCCAGCGGAGAACACCATGAAAATCTATCTGCTGATGCTGCTGATCGGTGCGCTATTCATGGCGATCCGCCTGACGACTCCGCAAGAGCACCAGTCGGAATCGCTTCCGCAATAGCTCAGCACGGTTCCACCAGGGGTAGAATCGCCCTCCCCTCCAGAATATCCATCACCTCTTTTTTAGGAACGCGTGACTCCTCGTTGAGCATGAGGCTCGGCAACAATCGCGCCGGGGCCCTCCCGCCCTTGACCGCGCGCACCAGCACGCGGATCGCGGGCCGCCCGGCTTCACCGTGAACCGGCAGAATCGCGAGACTGCCGAAGCCGCGAGACAGCGCTGCCAAAACCTCCGTGATCCCATCTGCGCGCCAAATCAATGTCAGCGCACCATTCGAGCGGAGGATGCGGCGCGCCGCATGTACCCAGGCATTCAGCGTCTCATCCGTCGCCACATGCGCGATCTGGCGCGCCTGGTCGGGCGAGCCGCGATGGCGAGCGGGATCGTTGAAGGGCGGGTTCGTCAGCACCACGTCGACGCTGTCGGGCGCGAGCCCGCTGGCCGCGAAGGCCTGTGCGTCCGCGGTGACGTCGAGCACGATCGTCTCGGCGGCAATCGCATTCGCTGCCGCATTGACGCGCGCAAGCTCCGCCAGCTCGGGATCGATCTCGACCAGGCCGAGCTTGATCCCGGGAACGCGCCGAGCCAACGCAAGCCCGGCTGTGCCGATGCCGGCGCCGAGATCGACGACGCGGTCGCCCGCCCTCGCCTCCGTCGCCGCCGCGAGCAGAATGGCATCGTGCCCGGCGCGATGGCCGGACCGCTTCTGCTTCAGCCGCAATTGCCCGCCGAGAAAGGCGTCCTCGGTGAGGTCTGCCAGTGCTTCACTCATCGCCGCGCAGTTCGTGGCTGAGGCCGGCCTCAGTCAGAAGCTGCCGGGCCTCGATGGCGTCGTCCTCGTGGACCAGGATCCGCCGCGGCAAAATGCCGAGCGAGCCCTCGATGATGCTCATGTTCTGGTCCAGCACCAGATGATGGATGTTGGCGCCGTCGAGCAGCGCGCCGATCGCCGACACCAGCACCATATCGTTGGTCCGAACCAGTTCTCGCAAAACACAAGCCTCCTGCCTGACGGGGATTAAGCGCCAAATGTCAATGGTTCCACGGCCCTTGCCGCATCCCCGTCCAGTTTCTATTGTCTTTCCATCAGAATAGCCCTTCCGGGGCAAATATTGGAGACCGGCGTGGCCGTCATCGTACCTTTCGAAACTCCCGGCGCGTCGATCGAAGAGCTGGTTGCCCTTGTCGCCGGTGACATGGAGCGCGTCAACGCCACGATCCTGTCGCGGACCGGTTCGGACGTGACCATGATCCCGGAGGTCGCCAACCATTTGATCTCCTCCGGGGGCAAGCGCCTGCGGCCGATGCTGACGCTGGCCATGGCCAACCTCGCCGGCTACACCGGCGACGGCCATATCAAGCTCGCCGCCAGCGTCGAGTTCATGCATACCGCCACCCTGCTCCATGACGACGTCGTCGACGAAAGCGAGATGCGCCGCGGCAAGCTGTCGGCGCGCATGCTCTGGGGCAATGAGGCAAGCGTGCTGGTCGGCGACTTCCTGCTCGGCCAGGCCTTCCGCATGATGGTCGAGGTCGGCTCGCTCCGCGCGCTCGACATTCTCTCCGCGGCCGCCGCCACCATCGCCGAGGGCGAGGTGATGCAGCTTGCCGCCGCCAAGAACACCGCGACCACCGAGGACGAATATCTCGCCGTCATCCGCGGCAAGACCGCCGAGCTGTTCGCGGCCGCCTGCGAGGTCGGCCCCGTGATCGCCAATCGTCCGAAGGCGGAGCAGACCGCCTGCCGCTCGGTCGGCATGAATCTCGGCATCGCCTTCCAGCTCGTCGACGACGTGCTCGACTATGGCGGCAAGAGCGCGAAGCTCGGCAAGAATACCGGCGACGATTTCCGCGAGGGCAAGATCACGCTGCCCGTCGTGCTCGCCTTCCGCCGCGGCAACGACACCGAGCGCGCCTTCTGGATCCGCGCGCTCGAGCGCGGCGAAATCGGCGACACCGACCTCGACCACGCCATCGGGTTGATGAACAAGCATCGTGCGCTCGACGACACGCGCAGCCGCGCCCAGCACTACGGCGCCATGGCGGTGGACGCGCTGGCGCTGTTCCCCGCATCGCCGATGAAGAGCGCGCTGGAGCAGGTCGTGGCGTTCTGTCTGGCACGGTCGCATTAGGGCTCCGCATCCTTAGCGCTTGCTGGTAGCCATACCCTCAGTGTCGTCCCGGCGAAGGCCGGGACCCATTACCCCGGTCAGCGTTGTCTTAGCGTCTGTGGCAACGATCGTGCACCACAACAACAGTCGTGGCTATGGGTCCCGGCCTTCGCCGGGACGACATCGTTGAGGTAGCGCCACCACTGCATCAACAGCATCACTGTGAACGCAGCGAAACAATCTTGAATCCTTTCGCAGAGGGACTCTAGATTGCTTCGCTCCGCTCGCAATGACGGTGCAAGGGGCGCAGGCGTCGCTCGCCAACTCGCATCCGGATCACGGAGATAGTTTTGCAGTCCCGCACCTCGTCCTCTCGTGCGGGGAAGTTGCCCTTGTCACTTGCATTTTGAAAGTTACATCCCTACTTTCGAATCATGCAGCCCAAATCCCCTTCCATCCTGGAATGTCCGGTTGGCCGCGCCGTGGAGACGGTCGGCGAATGGTGGAGCATCTTGATCCTGCGCGATGCGTTCCAGGGCGCGACGAAGTTCGACGAATTTTCGCAAAGCCTCGGGATCGCGCCGAACATCCTGTCGCGGCGGCTGGCCCATCTCACCGAAAGCGGCATGTTCGTCCGCCGCCGCTATCACGAACGACCGCCGCGCTACGAATATGTGCTGACCGACAAGGCCCGGGACTTCTTCCCCGTGGTCGCAACCCTGCTCGCCTGGGGCAACAAGCATCTCGCCCCGAAGGGCGAAGCCATCCTGCTCGCGAACCGGCACGATCGTCGTCCGTTCAATCCGGTCGTGGTCGATGCCGCCGACATGCAGCCGATCACGCTTACCAATGCGGTCATCATCGCCGGCCCCCGCGCCAGCCGTGTCATGCGCAAACGGCTGACCTCGCTCAAAGCCATGAACCCGGCCGTCGCGCCGGCTGGAGACTGACATGCGTCGTATCGTCGTGACGGGAATGGGCGCGGTGTCGCCGCTTGGCTGCGGTGTCGAGCTGTCGTGGCGCCGGCTGCTGGCCGGTCAAAGCGGGCTGCGCCCGCTGCCGGAATGGTCGCAGGCGCTGCCCGCGCGCATTGCCGGCCTCGTGCCCGACAAGGCCGATGACGCAGACGGCGGCTTCGATCCCGCGCAGGCCGCCGCACCGAAAGATCAGCGCAAGATGGACCGCTTCATCCTGTTCGCGCTGCTCGCCACCGCAGAGGCGGTTGCGCAGGCCGGCTGGACGCCGCAAGACGCGGCAGCACAGGAACGAACCGCGACGATCATCGCCTCCGGCGTCGGCGGCTTTCCGGCCATGGCGGAGGCGGTGCGCATCACCGAACAGCGCGGCCCGCGCCGGCTGTCGCCGTTCACGATCCCCTCCTTCCTCGCCAATCTCGCCGCCGGCCACGTCTCGATCAAATACGGCTACAAGGGAGCGCTGGGCACACCGGTCACGGCCTGCGCCGCCGGCGTTCAGGCGATCGGAGATGCCGCGCGCATGATCCGCGCGGGCGAGACTGATGTGGCGATCTGTGGCGGTACCGAAGCCTGCATCGACATCGTCAGCCTCGGCGGCTTTGCCGCGGCGCGCGCACTGTCGAGCGGGTTCAATGACGCGCGCGCCTCGCGCCCGTTCGACCGCGACCGCGACGGTTTTGTCATGGGTGAAGGCGCCGGCATCCTCGTGATCGAGGAGCTGGAGCATGCGTTGGCGCGCGGCGCGACGCCGATCGCGGAGATTGTCGGATACGGCACGACCGCGGACGCCTATCACATGACATCGGGCCCGCCTGACGGCGACGGCGCCCGACGCGCCATGGAGATCGCGCTCCGGCAGGCCAAGCTTGCGCCCGCGGATTTGCAGCACCTGAACGCGCATGCGACGTCGACGCCGGCCGGCGACGAGAGCGAGCTTGGCGCGATTGCCGCGCTGTTCGGTCGTCACCGCGGCATCGCCGTGAGCGCGACCAAATCGGCCACCGGCCATCTGCTCGGCGCCGCGGGTGGGCTGGAAGCGGTCTTCACCGTGCTCGCCCTGCGCGACCAGATCGCGCCGCCGACGCTCAATCTCGAAAACCCTGATCCCGCCGCTGACGGCATCGACATCGTCGCCGGCGCGGCCCGGCCGATGCCGATGCTCAACGCCATCTCCAACGGGTTCGGGTTCGGCGGGGTGAATGCCAGCGTGATCTTCCGCCGGATGGGCTAAACGACGGCCTTGCAACGACGGGCCTTGCAATCGCGGCAAGCATCGCTACCAAAAGCAGGATGATCAACACGAATTTCTGGCTGTTCCTGGCCGCCGCTTGTCTCATCGCCGCCGTTCCCGGCCCCGGCATTTTCTACGTCGCGGCACGGACCTTGTCGGAAGGGCGCGTCAGCGGTTTTACATCGACCGCGGGCACCGCGCTCGGCGGGCTGGTTCATGTGGTCGCGGGCAGCCTCGGCATCTCCGCGATCATCCTCGCCAGCGCCGAGCTGTTTGCCGCCGTGAAATTCGTCGGCGCACTCTATCTGGTCTGGCTCGGCATCAGGACTTTTCGCAACGCTGGCCGCGCACTGTCATTCGACAGCGAGCCAGTCGGCGACAAGCGCGCCTTTCGCGACGGCGTGCTGGTCGAGGCGCTGAACCCGAAGACCGCAGCATTCTTCCTCGCCTTCATTCCGCAGTTCCTTGACCCGGCGGGATCGAACCCGACGCTGCAATTCATTGCGTTGGGCGCGATCTCGGTGACGCTGAACACGCTCGCCGACATCGTGGTGGTGCTGATGGCCTCCGCGACACGCACGCAGTTGATCGGAAGGCCGCAGCTGATGCGACGTCTCACCCAGGGCTCCGGCGTCTTCATTGCAGGGCTGGGCCTGTCGCTCGCACTGGCGCGGCGGCCCGCGAATGGATAGCGCCACCATGCTCGCCCCGCAAAGCCGCACGTACGAGTCTCACGGCCTGCGGCTGCACTACGTCGACTGGGCCAATGACGGCGCGCCCGTCGCCGTCCTGGTCCATGGCGGCCGCGATCACTGCCGGAGCTGGGACGTCATCGCCCGATCGCTGCAGCCGCATTTTCACGTGGTCGCACCCGACCTGCGCGGTCACGGCGATTCCGACTGGACCAAAGGCGGCAGCTACGCGCTGACGGAGTATGTGTACGATCTGACCCAGCTCGTCCGTGCCATCGCAGCGCCTCAAGTCACTCTCATCGGCCATTCCATGGGCGGCATGGTCAGCCTGATCTTTACAGGGTCATTCCCCGAACAGGTCTCGAAGCTGGTCGTGCTCGACGGCGTGACAATGCTGCCGGATACACCAAAACCGCCGGTGCATGAGCGGATCGGCAAATGGGTCGGTCAGCTCGACAAGCTGCACGACCGCGCACCGCGCCGCTATTCGACTCTCGAAGACGCCGCGGCGCAGATGGTCCTTCACAACAAGCGGCTGTCCCGCGACCTCGCGCTGCATCTCGCCACTCACGGCGCGCGGCAGAACGAGGACGGCACCTATAGCTGGAAGTTCGATCCCTACCAGCGCGCCTCTGCGCCGCACCGGCTCTGGCCGGACGATCACATCGCGCTGTGGTCGCGCATCACCTGTCCGACGCTGCTCTTGAATGCCGGCGAAAGCTTTCTGGCTGGCGCGAGGGCAGCAGGCCTGGAGCGCTACTTCCCGCAGGCGCGCGTCGAGACCATCGCCGGGGCCGGCCACTGGCTGCAGCATGACAAGCCGCAGGAGGTGTTGGGTGAGATCCGGAAGTTTCTCGGGCTGGCGGAGGAAAGCGGCGGCTAGCTCAACTGCCGTAGCCCGGGGGGGGGGGGGGGGGAGGGCCCCCGCCCCCCCCCCCCCCCAACACCCGAACACGCAAAGGAAAACCCCCGAGCCGCCACGACGG